>NZ_PNDF01000028.1:0-116204 GCF_005887195.1 Pseudoalteromonas sp. S1650
GATTAAATATAAGTTGGGTGTCTATTTAAAAATATCCAAACCTTATGGTAGTGAGGTGTTAAAGTGGGTGTCTAATTATAAAAAAGAAACCATTCTGATAGTAGCTAAGTTATGCAAGGCAGTAACGTAAATGTATTATCTATTGGTTTGATTACCAATTTTCCACACCAACAATTAAATGCATAGTTACACCCCAAAACAATGACAATAAAACATACGGGTGCAGAAGAAATATCAAAAAATGAAAATAAGGAAAAATTAATGCAAAAAGCCGCATTTGCGGTTGACATCAGTTTCCAAAACACTTAAAAATACTACTAACATTTTTTAAACAGCAGCCATCTAGTCGGCTGTGCATTTTTTAGAAGAAAATTAAAAAATAATGAATATTCGCCGTCACCTTTTAGTCGTCAACGTTCTCGTACTGGTCTTAGTTACAAGCCCAGCGGGAGGCTATTAAAAGGTGAAAGCACGCTTTTTAAAAAACCCCCGCCATATGCGGGGGTTTTTTTATGCATTTATGCTTGCACACACAGAGGAATGAGGATGAGTACAACTGAATATAATGGATCCGAACTAGTTGTTCGGGCACTTAAAGAATTGAATGTTAAGTATATTTTTGGCTACCCTGGCGGGTCTGTTCTTGATTTATATGACGCGTTATTTCAACAAGAAGATATTGAACATATCTTAGTACGTCACGAACAAGCCGCTACTCATATGGCTGATGGCTATGCCCGTGCTACCGGTGAAGTCGGTGTGGTGCTAGCAACGTCAGGCCCTGGGGCTACAAACTGTATTACTGGTATCGCGACTGCTTATATGGATTCTATCCCAATGGTGGTGTTATCTGGCCAAGTTCCTACTGGTTTAATTGGTGATGATGCATTCCAAGAAACTGATATTGTTGGTTGTTCTCGCCCTATCGTAAAGCACAGCTATAACTGTCGAAGCGCAAAAGATATTCCAACAATCTTAGCTAAAGCATTCTACTTAGCCAGCACAGGCCGCCCTGGTCCGGTTGTGGTTGAATTACCTAAAGATATGCTTAACCCTGAGTTAAAGTTCCCATTCGAATTTCCAAAAACAACTGAGCTTCGAACTTATAACCCGAACACTAAAGGCCACTCAAAACAAATTCGTAAAGCAGTGAACGCAATTTTAGAAGCTAAAAAACTGGTTATTTACTCAGGTGGCGGCATTATTCTATCAAATACCTCTGAGCAACTAACTCACTTGGTTGAATCATTAAACGCGCCAATCACTAACACCTTAATGGGTCTAGGTGGTATCAGCGGTACTCATCCTAACTTTATTGGTATGTTAGGTATGCATGGTAGCCTTGAGGCAAATAAAGCCATGGCAAATGCTGATGTTATTTTAGCTTTAGGCGCTCGATTCGATGATCGGGTAACAAATAACGTTAAAAAGTTCTGCCCTAATGCCACTATCGTTCATGTTGATGTTGACCCAACCTCAATTTCTAAAACAATTAAAGCGCACATCCCGGTTGTTGGCTGCTTGAAAACAGTGCTTGAGCAGTTACAAACGGCGATTGATAAGAGCCCTATTTCAATTGATCGTTCTGCACAAGAAGACTGGTGGCGTCAAATCATTAGCTGGCGTGAACAAAAATGCCTAAGCTACAGCACGGATGGCGATAAAATCAAACCACAAGCGGTTATCGAGGCAATTTACAAAGCAACCAATGGTGATGCTTACATTAGCTCTGATGTAGGTCAGCATCAAATGTTTGCAGCTCAGTATTATCCGTTTAAACACCCTCGCCAATGGATTAACTCTGGTGGCTTAGGCACCATGGGCTTTGGTTTACCTGCAGCAATGGGCGTTAAGCTTGCCTTCCCTGATAAAGAGTCTATCTGTGTGACGGGTGATGGTTCAATTCAGATGAACATTCAAGAGCTATCAACTTGCTTACAATACAATTTAGCTGTGAAAGTTGTGTCGTTGAATAACCGTTCACTGGGCATGGTACGTCAGTGGCAAGATATGATGTATTCAGGTCGTCACTCATCTTCTTACATGGAATCACTTCCCGATTTCGTGAAATTAGTAGAAAGCTATGGCCACGTAGGTATTCGCGTTGATCATATTGATGAGCTTCAGCCTGCTATTGAAAAAGCCATGTCTATTAACGACAGACTGGTATTTTTAGACATCTGTGTAGATGAAAAAGAACATGTTTACCCTATGCAAATCAAGCTAGGGGCAGTCGATGATATGTGGTTACGTAAAGGAGTAAAAGCATAATGCGCCGTATTTTATCAATCTTATTAGAAAACGAACCTGGCTCGTTATCGCGCATTGTAGGCTTATTTTCACAGCGCGCTTACAACATCGATAGCCTGACTGTTGGCACGACTGACGATCATTCTCTTTCGCGTATTACCATTACAACCATGGGTGATGATCGCATCGTTGAGCAAATCACTAAACAAGTGAACAAGCTTGTAGATGTTCTTAAAATTATTGACTTAACCGAAATGGCGCACATCGAGCGTGAGCTATTATTAGTGAAAGTTTTTGCCCAAGATGAAACCACTCGAGCAGCAGTAACGCGTGTTGCTGATGTATTCCAAGGTGCTATTTTAGATATGGGGCGCCACAGCTACACACTGCAGCTTGTCGCGAGCACAGAAAAAATTGAATCCTTCCTTGATACTTTGCGTCATGAATCAGACATTATTGAAGTTGTACGTTCAGGTGCGGTTGGTATTGGTCGTGGTGATAAAGCGTTAAAGGCATAAGCCTTTTTCGCTAGCGCGACAAAACTCCAGATACAAAAAAAGGGCTATAAGCCCTTTTTTCAATAATTAGTAAGTTACCCTATTAAGGATTAACTTGGTCTTTAAGACCTTTACCCGCTTTAAAGCTTGGGATAGTTGCTGCTGCGATTTGGATTTCTGCACCAGTTTGTGGGTTACGGCCAGTACGCGCTGCGCGCTCTTTTACTGAGAAAGTACCGAAACCAACTAATGCTACTGAGTTACCTTCTTTAAGAGAGTTAGTAACTGCGCCAGTGAATGCATCTAGTGCACGAGTTGCTGCCGCTTT
This sequence comes from Pseudoalteromonas sp. S1650, assembly GCF_005887195.1. NCBI lineage: Bacteria > Pseudomonadati > Pseudomonadota > Gammaproteobacteria > Alteromonadales > Pseudoalteromonadaceae > Pseudoalteromonas > Pseudoalteromonas sp. S1650. The sequence goes on from NZ_PNDF01000028.1 coordinate 3,076, forward strand.
TGAGATTTCTGCATCAGTAGCAATTTTTTCAACTAATTGAGCTTTATTCATTGTTAGATTCCTATTCGTTATTATTTTGCCTTCGCAAAACCTATCTTTATGCATTTTTGAGAAGTTAGCAACAGCAAATTGCTATTTTTACGTAATTTATTCAAAAATGACTACTATTTAACTATCAATCACAAGGTTAGTGACATCAGTATTAATAAAGACTTAATTTAACTACCATCACAAAAATTTATGATAGCCAAACCATCATTCAATTTTCTCGATAACCAAGGTAACTTCCCCGACCTCAAAGCCAAACTTATCAATAGCGGTACGGTTAATCAAGCGTGATTGTGTTACCAAGTACATCCAATCATCGAAATTTACCACTAAAGTACTATCATCGTACGGAAGCTCGACAGAATATGTCCAATGGAACACACTGCCATTGCTGTCACCTTTTGCTTCGCCAATCACATCTGATGCAGTCCCTGTGATACTGCCATCATCATTAATGGTGATATACCAAGTACGCGTTTGCTTTTCGCCGTCATCATAAACAAATTGCTCGTCAATCACTCCCTGATTGCCGTTCCAAGACGCTTGCATATCAACTACCAGCTTACGGGTTAATTCACCTTTGTGGTCTTGTACAACGCCGTAGGCTTTGAGCTCACCGCTAAAAAACTGCTTAAAGTCAAACTTCGGCTCTGTGCCCTGATAATAATCAACATCTGGTGCAGAGCAGCTGGTAATTAACAGTACCATAGCAAAAATAAAGAGTGCTTTGAGCTTAATCATGTTTCCCTCCAATAAGCTGTTTACGAAGTGATGGTTCAGACGTGTCGGCGCTTAACCAAATTGCTAAGAAGTTATCAGCGAATTTATTATCATCGATCTGACCTAGCTCTTTATCATTAAAGTAAAAAGTACCGACTCCTTGCTCGTTTGTTAGAAACGACAAAGAATCGTTTTTTTTGATATCAGGCCAAAGGGCTAATAATTGTTTATCGTAAGCACCTACCATGTCATTGAGCTTTAAATGTTGCCATTGCTCGTTGGTTGCTTTGACGATGTCTTTCGCATCGAAATCCCGCAAATAAGTGAGTGTAAGTTTGCTGGGGTGTTGGCCAAACTGATACGAACCCGATGGGGTCTCTAATTTAGCGTTATAAACATCCCAAAACAGATACTCCATTTTCGCTTGGCCCACCGTTTTAAAGCCATTTGCATACACGCCCGCAGAGAACAATAACGCAGCAAATAAACTTAAATTAAGTGACTGTTTCATCGAATAATCCTTAAAGTTGTGTTGTAAAACACTACGAAAAACCACCTAAAACTGATCATTTAGCCGCTAAAAATCGCTTATTAATAGCGATTATCGCCATAAACATACTTGCCCAACCCAAACCATAAACGAGCCAAAACTGCCAAAGAACGAGCTCAGTATTAAGCACTTCAAAGCGCATTCCAGCATAGTAACTAGCAGGAGCAAATAGCGCGCAAACACCCCAAGCGATATACCAAGGCAGCTTTTGTAGAAAGTGCATCGAAGTATTAATGGTTAAAAGTAGTGCAGCCCAAAGTACAGCAAGCCATAGAGGAAAAGGGCTTACTTTAAAGGCAAGTAAATTTAAGCTGCTGGCAAGCCATTCATATCCCAGTGCGAGAGGCAAACCACATAAGAGTAGCCAACTATCTTGCTGGCGTTGCTTTGATAGATAAATCATCAAAGCGACAACAGCTAAAGCGGGTATCAGAGAGTTGTGCTCAAGGAGTAAGGCCATAAACCAGACTCCTTGAAACAAAGCAAAATTAATAATCGAGCGCGATATCATCGCCAGAATGGCCAAAACGAGGTTTACGGGCAACTAAATGAACGGTACTGATAGCACGGGTTCTAAACGCACCTTCACAGTAAGCTAAATAAAATAACCATAAACGATAGAATCGCTGGTCAAATTTCACTTTGTCTATTTCAGGCCAGCTAGCCACAAAACGCTCACGCCAATCAGCCAAAGTTCTTGCATAGTGAACACCAATATCTTTTACACTATGCACAACCATGTCTGTTTGCTGCTTTATTTGCTTATTCATTTCATCTAAACAAGGCAAACACCCCCCCGGGAAGATGTACTGCTGGATGAAATCGGAATTTTTAAGGTAATGGCTGTAACGCTGATCAGCTATGGTGATTGCTTGAATAAGCATTGCACCACTGTCTTTTAATAAAGACTGACATTTTGCAAAAAAGCCAGGTAAATACTCATGACCGACAGCTTCAATCATTTCGATTGATACAAGCTTATCGTACTTGCCCTCTAAGAGGCGGTAATCCTGCTTTAATAACGTTATTTTATGCTCAAGGTTAAGCTCTTTGACCTTTTGTTCTACATAAGCATGTTGCTCATCAGAAATGGTGGTCGTTGTTACATGGCAATCAAAATGTGTTGCTGCATAAATCGCAAAGGCGCCCCACCCTGTGCCAATCTCAATCACCGAATCACCGGGTTGTAAATCAACCTGCTCACAAATCAATGCGAGTTTGTGCGCTTGGGCCTGTTCAAGGCTAGCTTGTTTTGACGGGTAAACAGCACATGAATACAACATTTCGTCACTTAAAAATGCACTGTATAAATCGTTGCCTAAATCATAGTGCGCCGCGATGTTCTTTTTCGAACCACTGGCAGAGTTTTTATTTTTAATGTGATTAACTCGGTGCGCAATGCCACTTAAGAAGGCGAATTTTTTCTCGAATGCATCTAGCTGATCTTGGTTAAGGGCAAATATTTCAATAAGTTTAGTGAGGTTGTCACAATCCCAATAGCCAAGAATATAAGCCTCTCCGGCACCCACACTGCCAGATAACGCAAATGACTTATACATAGCAGCATCATTTACCGTGACCGTTGCGTGTAAATCACTTGTAATGTCACCGAATTGCTCTTTTTGGTTACCCTCTTTTAGGGTAATGCAACCGACATTGATACTGTTGAATGCACCTATTACCAGTTTTTTATAAAGCTTTGTCATCCAGCCGGTCGTTTGGGCTTGTGTTAAATTTGATACTTTTTCCATCACATCACCTAGTTGAATTCTCTTGTTTGCCCGAGTGGCCAATAAATGGCACACGTTTGCAAAACAACTTCAAAGCATGAAGGTAAATACCTTTAAAAATACTTAACGTCATAGCCGGAAACTGTTTAAGCACGGCACTAACCTGCTCTTTCGTGAGAGGGTGCTTTTGCAAACGCAGGGTTGCATCAAACAAAAGAGTGTCGTCTTTTTTATTTTCAATATGAATCATGGTGTTATCAGAGTTCATTCTAATATGCCAATGATAGTTCATATCTAAGTTCATGAAAGGTGATACGGAGAAAACCTTTTTAAAGTTCACTTTTTTTTCAAGGGGTACGACATAATAATGACGCTCATTCCAAGGCGTATTGCTCACTTCAGCAAGCATGTGAGTGAACTCGCCATGACTAGTTTGGAAGAAGAAAAAGTTAACCGGGCTAAAATAAATTCCTAAACAGCGCACCTGTCCGAGCATAAAAACATGGGTAAATTCATCGTCAATGCCAAGCTCTTTAATTTTGTTAAGTGCACGCTGCTTGAGTGGCAACTGCATATCGGTTTGATAATTAAAATAGTCGCTCTGATTAAATTTAAGCGCCTTGAAACCACTTAAGCCAAGCCAAGGATGAACTCCATTAAGCTCATCAGGCTTAGCTAAATCGACCCACATCATATAAAGCGGGTATTTAAAGTGATGCTCTTTGACGGCAAAGCGCCTGTGGCGAACATCACCTACATAAATGGCGCTATTCAAACTCGACTCCGAGTTGCTTTGCCACATTTACAGCACTTCTTACACCATCTTCGTGGAAACCGTTGTACCAATAAGCACCGCAAAAATAGCTATTATTTTTACCGTCAATAAGAGACTTTTGCTGCTGAGCGGCAATCGACTGTTTATTAAATACCGGATGATGATAAGTAAACTCGCGTAAAATTTTATCTTTTTTAATGCCATCAAGATGGTTAAGCGTGACACAAAATTGCGTGTCGCTCTTAATCCCTTGCAAAATATTCATCTGATAAGTCACAACAGCAGCTTTGTCTGTGTTGTTATTTAACAGGTAATTCCAACTCGCCCATGCTGCTTTGCGTTTTGGTAGCAGTGTAGTATCAGTGTGTAGTACCACTGAATTAGCCGTATAAGGTATCGCTGAGAGAACACTTTTTTCGTCTTCGCTTGGGTCTAATAACAACTTTAAAGCTTGATCTGAATGACAAGCAAACACAACTTTATCGAATGATTCACTGTGGCCATCATCAAAATGAACATGCACATTGTCATCTTTTCGAGATACCGAGCTGATATTACTATTTAAACGAATTTTATCAGCAAAACCTTGGATCATAGGTTTAATGTATTCGCGAGAGCCTCCCGGAATAACATACCACTGCGGACGATTAGTGATGTCCAACAAACCATGGTTATAAAAGAACTTAACAAAAAACTCTACGCCAACTTGCGCCATCTCTTTAATGCTTGTTGACCAAATAGCAGCGCCCATCGGCAAGATATAATGAAAACGGAAAAACTCGTTAAAATCATGCTCGCCTAAAAACTCACCTAGAGTTTGATTTGCTTTGTAATTTTTTTCAGCATGTAATGATTTACACACATCATTAAAGCGAACAATGTCTTTTAAAAGTTTCCAGAATTTAGGGCGAAAGATATTGCGTTTTTGTGCGAACAAACTCCAAAAAGTATGACCGTTATATTCAAAGCCTGTTTGTTCGTTATGCACACTAAAGCTCATTTGGGTTTTCTGACGCTCAACGCCCAAGCGCTTAAGTAGTTTTTCAAAATATGGGTAAGTTCGGTCGTTAAAGACAATAAACCCTGTATCAACAGCGTACTCAACGCCATCAACTTTTACGTCTATGGTTGCAGTATGGCCACCTATGTAGTCGTTTTTCTCAAATACGGTTACATCGTAGTGTTTATGCAATAGGTGCGCACAGCTTAAACCCGCTATGCCAGATCCAATAACAGCCACTTTTTTCAACGTGATAATCCTTTTGCAAGCTTCAGCCAAAGTGGCGTAGGAAGCATTCTTAAAAATTTTAAAATGAAGGTAAAACGGTGCGGAAAGTGCACTTCTTTGCGCCTTTTCGCGACCCCTTTATAAATATAATTTGCCGCTTTTTCTGCACTCACCGCCATAGGCATAGGAAAGTCGTTTTTATCAGTCAGCGGCGTTTTAACAAAACCAGGGTGAACTAAAGTGACATCGATATCTTTTAAATCAACCGCTAAGCTATTAGCTAAATAACTTACACCGGCTTTAGACGCACCATATGCTTGGCTGCGCGGTAAGGGTAAATAAGTCACACTAGAGCTTACGAGCACCAGCTGACCACCGGGCTTTATTTTTGGTAATAGCGCCTCAAGGCAATAGCCCATACTGAGCAGATTGGTCGTGACTACCCGTTCAAACAAGCTACTGTCAAAATTGCGAGCATCATCAATGTACTCACAATTGCCAGCATTTAAAATAACCCGGTCAAATTGCGTATAAGCCACTGTGCTCGAACGAATATCTTGAAGGTCTGTTGCATCAAACTGGCAAGACTCAATATTTTGATGTTGGCTCAATTTAGCAAGCTTTTCTGAATTTCTACCGCATGCAATGACCTGTTCATTATTGTCTGCATAAAGCGTTGCTAATGACTCGCCAATACCTGAAGTTGCACCTGTAATTAATGTCGTCATTATGCACTCGCTCTTTTATCGATGTATTTCACAGCCGAGCCAAGCACGGGAATATGCCTGTAAAGCATAGCGCCTACGTCAAAATAGTCGCGATGATTAATTATTTTATCGCCAGCAAACTTTAAACGGCTATGGCCTGCAACCGAGATTGCTTGGCCTTTGTTAAGCTTTGGATGTCGATATTGCATAGTCCAATAGATAAACGCGATGTCGTCTTTGCCCTCGGTATTTTCAGTAACATAGCTGTCTTCAATAACAAATTCGCAAGAAAGTACATTGGCGTAAAGGTTTTTGAAGTATTCACGCAGTTCCCCAAGACCATTTACCGCATGCAAGGGATCTGCGAAATGAATATCTGTATGATAGATTTCATTCAGTAACTGTAAATTGTCTTTATTGAGTGTTTGATAAACATCAATAAACCTATCAAGGATCGCCTTGTCCATGTCACACCTTAAATGCGTTAAGCGCTCGCTCTCGTGCGGCTTTATGATCAACAATTGCTGGCCAATAACTGCTCGACTTACCCTGTTTCGCTAGATAATCATGCGGAAAATGGATTTGCTTAGCAGGTATTTTTTCCAGCTCTGGTAAATATTTACGGATAAATTCACCATCTGGATCAAACCGCTCGCTTTGGGTGATAGGGTTAAAAATTCGGAAATATGGCTGAGCATCACACCCTGTACTAGCAGCCCATTGCCAGCCACCGTTATTAGATGCAAGGTCGCCGTCTATTAGGTGGTGCATAAAAAAACGCTCGCCTTTACGCCAATCAATTAATAAATGCTTGGTTAAAAAGCTCGCAACCACCATGCGTAATCGGTTATGCATCCAGCCAGTTTGCAGAAGCTGCCTCATTGCAGCATCAACTAACGGGTAGCCTGTTTTACCTTCGCACCATGCTTTAAAGTCGCTGTCATCATCACGCCATTTCACAGCGTTGTATTTATCGTTAAAATTTTCGTACTTATTTAGGTTTGGATAAATCGCGATAAGGTGACGGTAAAACTCACGCCAAATCAATTCGTTAACCCAACAAAACAAGTTACTTTTACTGCTACGGAGTACATCAGGGTGACGCTGTTGGATCAGTGCCAATAATTGATGAACGCTGATAATGCCAAGGGCTAAATATGGGCTTAAACCCGAGGTGCCTTTAATGCTTGGGATATCTCGTTGGTCTTGATATGTTGCGAGTTTTTCTTCAATAAAGCGCGCGCAAACGTGGCTGAGTGTTTCATCATCAACAGGCCATTTTTCTGAGCTGCCGTCTGAGGCTAATAACTCACTTGGCTGCCACTCAATTGGCTCGAACATCTGTGGCGGCTCAGCAAAATAAAAGTGGGTGTCTTGATAAACTTTTAACCATGCATTTTTAAATGGCGTGAATACTTTAAACATTTCGCCGCTTTGATTTTTGATGCTTCCCGGTGGCGCAATCACATCGCCGTCGTATGCGTAAAAAGCAACCCCATAGCTGTCAGCGTGCTGTAAAAAGGCTTTATCTCGGTTTACCTCGTTAAGCTCATATTCGTTGTTAGCGTAGACATTTTTTACTTGATGCTGCTCGCAAAAGGACGCTAACTTTTCAACACAGCCTGCGTAATCAGCTGCATCAATAATATGTAATTCAATACCTTTGCTAGCTAAAAGCTCCCCTAAGAAGCTAAGCCTACGCTTTAATAAATCTAGCTGGATAGCAGCCACATCATGCTTTTGCCATTGCTTTTCAGTAATAAAAAATACCGCATTTCTGCAACCATTTTCGATTGCATGATACAAGGCGTCGTTATTAAAAAGGCGCAGATCGCGCCTAAACCAAAATAATGTATTCATTAAATTCCGTAGCGTAGTTTTAATTCGTTCGGATAGGGGTCAAGATACACTTGCTTAGCAAGATACTCGTTTGGATGCACTTTTAAATGATGCTTAATTAGCGTAAGTGGTACGTATAGTGGCACTAAGCCTTGGCGATATTCATCGATGGCATCACGTAGTTCTTGCTTTTCAATCTTAGAAAGCGATTTTTTAAAATAACCTTGCAAATGCATTAAGGTATTTGCGTTATTTTTACGTGAAGCTGGCTTTTTAAGGGCTGTCATTAACCCTAAAATATATTCATCAGCCAAAGTTTGGATATCTTCGCCATCAAAAGTGCCAAGCAAATTCCCCAGACTACGGTAAGCCTCGTAGTTGTGTGCCATCAATAAGTATTTATATTGGGCATGAAACTGAGTCAATCGATGAACTGTGAGGGGTTGCTCGCTTAATGTTTGCCAATGCTTGTAAGTATAAACACGCATTACAAAGTTTTCGCGAAGATGCATATCATTTAAACGACCGTTTTCTTCGCATGGCAACAATGGGTTATGTGCCATTATTTGCTCTGCAAAAAAGCCAACGCCTTCCGAGGTGTTACCTGTACCCGCTTCATTGTAGATTTTAATTCGTTCCATACCGCAACTAGGACTTTTCGCGCAAAATACAAAGCCACTTAATTCTGCCGTTTGTTCTGTGGCAACGCGTTTACCGTATTCTGTTAACTTAGGACCAACATCGCCAGTGCCATCTGGGCGGCACACTTTAATAGTATCGCCAACACGCACTTGGCGGATCGTTGGCCGAGGGATTGGCAACCCTACCGCTACTTCAGGACAAAACTTTTTATATTCAACATGGTTAGCCAACTCATCCATGCAAAAATTAGATTTTTTGTGCCCGCTGTCAAAGCGAACCTTGTCGCCTGCTAAGCAGGCGCTTAAACCAATTTTAATTGTCAATTGCTGCATATAAACTCTACTAATAGATAAGATTACCAATTGGGTTCAGTAATTTACTAATACCTTTATTGAAGTGTAGGGCACTACTTACAACTGTAAAGCACAAGCACCCTTCAATCGTTTTTGGTGTGTGATTGTGACGACCATCTAACATCATAAAGTCACCTGGTACATAGTGTCCGTCTTCATCACTAAACTCCCCATCTAATAATAAAGTGAGCTCAAAACCTGTATGTGTGTGCTCAGGAATTTCACCACCCGCATCAATATGAAGCAGACTTGCTCGTAACGCGCCATCATCTAAATCAATACGAGAACGGGCAAGTTTACCTATTTGCATAAACTTACTATGACCAATCCGGGTAAGCGCTCTAGGTAATGTGTAAGTTTTGTCTTTAACATCAACCGACACTTGTGCTTGCTCGTACACTTCATCAATAGTTTCATCAGCTGTGATCGCATCAAACATACTAGAATCAAACATGTCATCCATATCAATAGCGGATTCTGCAAATACAGTGTCTGCATTTTTGGCTTCAAGCGCAGCGAGCTCTTTTTGACACACAGGACACATTTCAACATGAATAGCGACTGCAACACTCAAAGTGGCAGGTAAATTACCTTCACTGAACTTGGCAAGTAATTCGTTGCTAGGATGGTGCTTAATCATGGTGATCTCCCATTTCATTGCGTAACTTCTGCAAGGCTAAGCGAAGACGTGACTTCACTGTGCCTACGGGAATATTTAAATGTTCAGCAAGCTGTTCTTGCGACATATCTTGGAAATATACACCGCGCACAACTTCACGTTGCGCAAGGGGTAACTTATCAAGGTATTGTTTGATCTGTTTATCTTCTAAATGGTCACTAAATTCATGCTGGCCTGGCTCGGCTTCATCAATCAATGGCCAGATATCTTCACTAATGCACTCTTCTTTACTGCTCTTCATTTTTCTAAGCATATCGAAAGAAGCATTACGCATCACGGTATACACCCAAGTTGTCGCAGCACCTTTCTCTTTGTGGTAAAGATGCGCTTTGCGCCATACAGAGGTAAGGGTTTCTTGAACTAATTCCATCGCTTGCGCTTCAGAGCCAAATTGTTTGATTCCAAAACGTTTTATTTTTGGCGAAAAATATTGGAACAGCACAGCAAACGCACGCTTATCACGGTGCGTTGCTACAGCAAATAAGGCATCAGCAAGCTCTTTGCTTGGTGTATCTGGCATGGCAGAAAATTGACCTGTGTTAGGTTTACAACCGGTTTGAAGTTGTTGACTTACCATCTTTGTGTCATCCAATTATTGTCGTAAAAACTTATACGCCAAAAAGTTGATGTGAGATCACATTAATCAGTAAATTCGTTGTTAATTAGAGTATGGAGGAAACTTAGCAAGTTTTCAAAATTAGATTTAAAGGCAAGTTGTTGTTTTTTAACTAATGAAATAGGCAAAATTTCGAGCCAGCGGGCAACAACCCAAGCAAGGTTATCAAATTGTGGGGTTTTATAAAGACCAGCTAAATCAGGCTGATTTGCAAACACAGCACGAAGCGTGTCGCTTAGTAAGGTGTTTTCGTCATTGATTGGTGTGTTTACATACCATGAAGGCGATGTAATTAGTTCGATGTCAGCATGGCGTAGTTGCTGCTTATCCTGATACGCGTTATGCATAGACACGGCATGTTCAGCATAAACATCAATTAGTAATTGGCCACTATCATCTTGATTGAAGTCGGTTATTTGCACTAAACAACCTATTTCGGGCAAGTTAAGATCTGTATCGTGTTGATAAGTGCACAGCACAAAGCCTGTATTATCTTGTACCGCTTCTTTGACCATCGTTAAGTAACGCTGCTCAAAAATTCTTAGCTTGGTGAACCCTTCAGGTAAAATAAAAACCGGTAAAGGAAAAATCGCACGCTTCATAAAGTCTACTATTCTAAAACCACATGCCTTTAATTACGTGCGTTTTTAATCCGCCGATCAATATTTCATGAAATCTTAATATCTACTTTGTACTCTAGAAGTTGAACCATTGCGCAACGTTACGAAATAATTCGATTGATGCATACGCACTGAGTAAACTCAAAACCGGTGCAACCATAAGTAAAAATAAGCTGATTTCACTACTCATTGTCTTGTTTCCTTACTGCTTGTTTGTTGCTTTAGGAGCTTGAGCAATTTTTAACTCTTCTTCTTTCGAAGCAATTGCATCTTCACTCATGTAAGTATCTAGTAACTTTTGAGCATCAAACTCAATGCTGTTCATTACGCTTTCTTTCAATTCAATGCTTGCTTGTTGAACATAGCTTTTAACAGATTGTGTAATGGTGTTGCTGATATCTAATTCAAAGTCAGTAGCGCTTGCTTGAGTTGACCCTAATACAAGTAACGCAGCAGTAGTTAATTTAAGTGAGTTATTCATAGTGGTATTCCTTGTCTCTTTAAGTAATTAGTCGTAATTACTTAATCAAAGGTTGTGCCACACTGAAAATATTTTTTAATTAATTGATTTCTAACGATTTAAATATAAGTTTGTTTTTTAACCTCATTCAGGACTGGTTAATATAACCAACGAATTTAAATTTTTTGACCAACATTTAGTGAAAAAATAAGCATTGCCAACTTCAGCGCACACTTGTACACTGAAACTGTTTTATTCACTCATTTTTAGTAGATAGATATGACAGAACAACTCCCTTATTCACACCAAGAAGAACAACTTAATGTGCTTACTCACGGCATGGGAGTCCTGTTTTCGGTATATGTACTGTGGGACTTAATTTCACAATCTAAAGTTGTGTCAGCTACGGTGAGCGCCATCGTGTATGGCTCAAGTCTACTGGTATTATTTTTAGCCTCGACCTTATATCACGCCAGTACCAGAGAGCGCATACGAGCCATTTATAAAAAATGTGACCACTGTGCGATTTACTTGCTTATTGCCGGTACCTACACGCCTTATTTAGTTATTTCGTTATCTGGGGCTTGGGCAATTGCCGCTTTGGTATTTATTTGGTCTTTAGCGCTGAGTGGGGTTGCGTATAAATTACTGGTCAAAAACACGAATAAAAAAGTCTCTCTCGCTACCTATTTATTGATGGGCTGGTTTGCATTAGCACTTGTTTACCCACTTTATTTGAACCTTGATTTAAGCGCTTTATGGTGGCTGCTAGCTGGCGGGATTGCGTACAGTTTAGGCACTGTGTTTTACAGCGCTAAAACCCGCCATTACAGCCATGCTATTTGGCATGTATTCGTGTTAGTTGGCTGTGTTTGTCATTACCTATCAATTAGCTTGTATGTTTATTAGTCCCACTGGTGCAGGCGCATATTAATTTTAGCTTTATTAAAAGTAACACCTTCACTTAGTAGTTTTTGTCGTTGCTCGAGGTGTTTATTGCTGCCTTCAGGAAACGATATTTTACCCTGACTATTAACCACCCGATGCCATGGAATGCTTGAGCCTTCGGGCATTACTTTTAATAACCGTCCCACTAACCTTGAGTTATTAGGGTATCCCGCAAGTTTTGCTACTTGCCCATAGCTGGCAACTTTCCCCTCAGGAATAGCACAAATAATGGTATAAATTAAATCTTCTTTAGTTGCCTGCTGCACGACTCGACTCCAAATACTGTTTACTGACTTCGCTAAAATCTTGCCAAATAGCTCTTGCAACAGGGCCATGATGAACCGAGTGCTGTCTAAATACACGAATTTCTGCACCAAACTGGTGTTCACGATCGATTATTTTAATTTGTTGTAATAAACCAGCGTCGATTTCTGCTTGGCAATGTTGCAAACTGATCATTGCCCAGCCCGCACCAGAGAGTAAAAACGACTTAACACTGGTTATATCGTCAATTTTCATTAATGCAGAGCCTAGCGTATAAGAAAGCCTATCGCTATCAAAGCTCAAGTCGCTTTCAAACATGGCTAAACACGGGTAATTTTGAATTTCTGAAAAGGTGATTGAACTTGGCACCACATCAGGCGCGCTGACAATACCTATATCAAATTTACCAATTGGCAAACTTTCGAGATCCCCTGTTGCATGAAACAAATCAAACCAAGGGCCAATTCCTAAATCAGCCTCATGGCTATTAACTTGCTCAAGAGATACAAAACGTTTACCTGAAGAAATACTAAACTCTGTACTGGCAAAACGTTTAAATGTACGACTGATCACTTGGTTATAGCTGTTTTGATGGCAAAGTTGCTCGTAGCATATTTTGTAATTGGCCTCATTACCTAATGCAAGCTCTTTAGCGAGTGAGCTTAACTCACTGTTTGCATTAAGCAATTGTCGGGCTTCTCGATAAAAAATTCGGCCTTTTTCAGTTAAGTGTAATCGATATTGACTACGGTCTAGCAGCTCAAAACCTAGCTCTGACTCCAGCTTCTTAATCGCTAGCGTGAGCGCAGGTTGAGTCTTATGCAATTTAAGTGCGGCTTGACTCAAACTAGAGCTTTGCACAATAGCATCTAGAATGATTAATTGATTTAAATTCATTAATGGCAAACTATATAAATAAAACTTATGCTGTTTCTAAAATTTAATAATTTTTATTTTATATCTTTGCAGCGTATCCTGCAGCAAATTTATGCTTTCTTATCTATGGAGAAGACAATGAGATTGGCACCCGCCGTGTTAATGAGCAGTATGTTTCTGTTACTTGCGGCATGTTCAGAGCAAGCACAACAAGGTGAAGCAGAGTCGGTAGTTCGCCCTGTAAAACTGTTTAATATTGGTAATAATTCGGAGCAGAGCATTCGCAGCTTTCCTGCTGAAGTGGTTGCTAACCAAGGATCTTACCTTGCCTTTCGAGTAAATGGTGAGTTACTTGAGTTCCCTGCTCTTGCGGGCCAACACGTTGAGAAAGACCAGCTTTTAGCCAAACTGGATCCTGAAGATTTTCAACTGCAATATGATGAGCGCAAAGCACGTTATGAACTTGCAGCGTCTCAACTTGAGCGTGTGCAAAAGCTATTTAACCGCTCAATTGCCAGCCAATCTGAGTTAGACCAAGCCCTTGCTAATAAACAAGTTGCTGAGTCTGCGCTTAAAATTGCCAAAACCAACCTAGATAATAGCGAATTACGCGCGCCGTTCGCGGGTACTGTGGCAAAGGTATTTGTGAAAAACTTTGAAAACATTCAAGCAAAACAAAACATCCTACGCCTTGAAACCCGCGACCTAATGGATGTGGTTATTCAAGTGCCTGAAAAACTCATTGCACGCATCGATAAAGACGTTCACTATCAACCTGATGTTGTATTTGATGGTTATCCAAACAAGTCATATCAATTAACCATTAAAGAGTTTGATACCCAAGCCGACCCAATTACTTTAACGTATAAAGTTGTGTTTTCATTACCTGTGCCAGAAGATTTTAATCTACTTGCCGGTATGACTGGCCGCGTTGATATAGACTTAAGCAAAATCACCAGTTCACAATCACCTTATACATTACTGCCTGTTGAGGCGGTATTCTCAGAGCCTACCAAGTCTGAAAACGACAACAGCTATGTGTGGCTTTACGACGAAAATACCGGTTTAGTGCACAAACAAGCTGTTGAAGTTGGCCAATTACATCGTGATGGCATTGAAGTACTATCAGGTATTAAAGAAGGCCAAATCGTTGTGGCTGCTGGTGTGCACTTTTTAGAAGAAGGCATGAAAGTGCGTCCATGGCAAAAAGAGCGAGGCTTATAATGAGCTTTGCTGCACTCGCTATTGAAAGAAAAGTCATTAGCTGGATGTTCGCGCTGTTTCTACTTATTGGTGGAACCGTCGCTTACTTTGGCTTAGGACAACTTGAAGACCCTGAATTCACCCTAAAAAAAGCCATGGTGATCACCCTTTATCCGGGCGCGTCACCACAGCAGGTTGAAGAAGAAGTCACCTTCCCTATTGAAAATGCAATTCAGCAGCTACCGTATGTTGATTACGTAACCAGTATTTCATCACCGGGTAAATCGCAAATTACCGTCGAGATGAAAAGCAATTATCGTAAACAAGACTTACGCCAAATATGGGACGAACTGCGTCGTAAAATCAATGATCAGGCATCGTCGATGCCCTCAGGTGTTTATCCAAGCAAGATTATGGATGACTTTGGTGATGTATACGGGGTGATGTATGCAGTCACTGGTGATGGTTATTCTTACGATGAGCTAAAAGATTACGTTGATTATTTAAAACGTGAGCTTGTTTTGGTTGATGGCGTTAGTAAAGTAACAGTGGGTGGTGAGCAACAAGCACAAGTTATGGTTGAGATTTCAACCCGTAAACTTGCCCAGTTAGGTATTTCGCCTAATCGTATTTATCAACTTTTACAAACTCAAAATAGCGTGTCGAACGCTGGTAAAGTGCGTGTTGGCGATGAATCAATTCGCTTACACCCAACCGGTGAATTTAAAGACGTAAAAGAGCTCGAAAACCTACTGATTTCTAAGCCTGGTGAAAATGAGCTTATTTACTTAGGTGACGTTGCCACCGTTTTTCGTGAGTATGCCGAAGTCCCTAACAATATTATTCGCTATAACCAGCAGCAAGCACTACTGGTAGGTGTGTCGTTTAGCACTGGCGTTAACGTTGTTGATGTAGGTGCAAATATTGATGCCCATTTAGCGTCACTAGAGTATCAACGACCACATGGTATGGAAATTAACAGCGTTTATAACCAACCAGAAGAGGTTGAGAAGTCAGTTAGTGGCTTTATTATCAGCCTACTTGAAGCTGTTGCCATCGTTATTATTGTACTTTTATTATTTATGGGCTTTAAAAGTGGCGTACTGATTGGTGTAATACTGCTACTGACCGTATTAGGTACCTTCATTTTCATGAAGTTGTTTGCCATTGATTTACAGCGGATTTCGCTTGGCGCCTTGATTATAGCTTTAGGGATGCTGGTAGATAATGCCATTGTAGTAACCGAAGGCATATTGATTAACCTAAAACGCGGACAAACAAAACTGCAAGCGGCGACTAACATTGTTAATCAAACCAAGTGGCCATTACTGGGGGCTACGGTTATTGCAATTACTGCCTTTGCGCCGATTGGCTTGAGTTCAGATGCCAGTGGTGAGTTTGCTGGCAGCTTGTTCTGGGTGTTGTTTATTTCCTTGTTACTAAGCTGGATCACAGCTATTACCTTAACGCCTTTTTTCGCTGATTTAATGTTTAAACAAGCCACTGAAAAACAGCCGCATCACGATGAAGACCCTTATCAAGGTGTTATTTTTAATGTTTATAAAGGCGTGTTGCATACAGCAATGCGGTACCGTAAAACCACGCTACTGCTGATGGTGATCATGCTTGTTAGCTCAGTTTATGGCTTTAAATTTATCAAGCAGTCGTTCTTCCCAGCATCGAATACTCCTATGTTCTATGTCGATTATTGGCATACGCAAGGCGCTGATATTCATACCACTATGGATGGTGTTGCAAAGCTCGAAAAATTCTTACAAGACGACCCACTGGTTGAAGAAATTACCACAACAGTTGGACAAGGTGCACCGCGTTTCATGCTGACTTACGCACCTGAAAAATCATACCCAGCTTATGGGCAATTGATTATTCGAGTAAAAGACCGCGAAGCTGTTACAACCACGATCAAAAAAGTACGCGATTACCAACACGAGCATGTACTTGATGCTCAGCTCAAAGTAAAACGTATGGAAATTGGCCCATCAACAGATGCAAAAATTGAAGCGCGTTTTTCTGGTGCTGATCCTGTGGTACTTCGCCAATTAGCAAAAGAGGCGAAAGACATTCTGCATCAAGATGCGGGGGCATTTAATATTCGTGACGATTGGCGTGCTCGCTCGAAGTTAATTCGTCCACAATTTAACGAGCAAAAAGCCCGTCGTTTAGGGATTGCCAAATCTGATCTTGATCAGCTGCTGTTAACTAGCTTATCGGGTAAACAAGTGGGCGTATATAAAGACGGCACGCAAATGCTGCCTATTATTGCTCGCTCACCTGCTGAAGAGCGCTTAAACGTTGAAAGCTTGCGCGACTTACAAATTTACAGCCCAGTGTTAGGAGTGTTTGTTCCGGTGACACAAGTGGTTGATGATTTTGTTGTTGAGTGGGAAGACAGCTTGATCATGCGACGTGACCGTAAGCGTACCATCACTGTAATGGCTGACCACGATGTTATTGGCGATGAAACTCCAGCGAAGCTCTT
Organism: Pseudoalteromonas sp. S1650; assembly: GCF_005887195.1. NCBI lineage: Bacteria > Pseudomonadati > Pseudomonadota > Gammaproteobacteria > Alteromonadales > Pseudoalteromonadaceae > Pseudoalteromonas > Pseudoalteromonas sp. S1650. The sequence goes on from NZ_PNDF01000028.1 coordinate 19,834, forward strand.
TGCACGTGTTCGCAAAGACATTGAAGCTATTGAGCTACCTCGTGGCTATGAGTTGCAATGGGGCGGCGAATATGAGTCATCAACAGATGCGCAAAAAGCGATTTTCGGCTCATTACCTCTTGGTTACTTAGCTATGTTCGCTATAACTGTATTACTATTCAATTCAGTTAAAAAACCTTTAGTGATTTGGGCAACAGTGCCACTAGCCATTGTGGGTGTATCAGCTGGTTTATTACTCATGAATGCAGCATTTAGCTTCATGGCCCTGCTTGGCTTACTGAGCTTAAGCGGTATGCTCATCAAAAACGGCATTGTATTAGTTGATCAAATTAACCTTGAACTTGATAGCGGCAAAGAGCCTTATAAAGCGGTATTTGACTCAGGTGTAAGCCGTGTTCGCCCTGTAGCGATGGCAGCAATTACCACCATTTTAGGCATGATCCCACTGCTATTTGACGTGTTCTTCCAGTCAATGGCGGTAACCATTATGTTTGGTCTTGGTTTTGCTACAGTGCTGACACTAATTGTTGTGCCTGTGCTTTATATCATGCTGTTTAAGATCAAAGTACCAAAGCAGCGTCACGCTAATTAATACAGATTGACTCTCAACCAAAAGCCCTTTCAGCAAACTGTTAGGGCTTTTTCTTTGTTACCTATTATTTTAAAAGGTAATAAAATCCGCCACAGCCAGCAAATAAAAATAAGCAACACCAAAAATAAAAGCGCACTGGTTCTTGGTGCTTATAAATTGTGGTGATGCTCCCTGTATAGCTTCGGCTACCTATACGAATGTTATTCGTAAGTAACCCCAACACCCCATATCTAACAAGCAATAGGGATGCAATAAAGCTAAATGCATTCTGAAAAGTAGCCATTGATAACTCAGTTTATTAGTCATGCAAAATTGGTCAGCTATCAATAATTAACTTATTTATTATTCTCGGTAAAGTCGGATGCCGAGAGCTCGCCAGTGTCTAGTTAAGGTGGGTGTCTAGTTAAGGTGGGTGTCTAGTTAACTGCGTCTAGTTAACGGCCTTTAAAGTGAGTTTAAAGTGAGTGTCCTTTTTTGATGATCTTGTTATGGTTTTTAATAAAGTGGGTGTCTGTTTAATGCTTAACCTATCAGCTTGTGTGCTAACCTATTTCTGCTGATTTAGTACTTGAAGAATTAAGATGTTTAGAAGTGGTTTTTACTTACTGATTGCAATACTCAGTGGAACTTTAAGTGCCAATGAAAAAGCATACTATCAGCATGAGTCTAATGTGGCTTTTCACGTTGCCGTTGAAAGTTTATCCGATGCTGTTTTAGCAATTGAAGGACAAAATGGATTGATATTTAACTCAAGATGGATTTTTGGGGAAATAGGCACACCAGTCGCAGATATTTGTGAAGGGCAACAATCAGCCGATTTTGAGTTCGGGTGTGATTCTGTTTCAAACCGCGCTGTTGAATCTCATTACGACTTTCCACAATACAGTCAGATTGCTCTGTATTTTAGACCTAACTTGATTGTGAATGGACTCAAATTGATTGAAGCAAGTGTCAAAAACAATGAAATAGCGCTATTAGTATTTGAAGATGACAATACAAAAGAGCTATTCTTTGTAAGAAAACATCAACTTATCGATATTATCTCGAAAAAACTCACTAAAAAAGAATTTAAACAGAAAAGAGACCGTCTTGAAGATGATGCTATTTACCCTAATAAAGGCTAAGGTTGAAATCAGTATCATTTAGAACCCTGAGGGAACCAGTAAAGACTAGTCAGGGCTCTAATGCGCTGAAGCTTACTTTTTCAGGCTTAATGTACCTGTACGTTTAGTACTGCTACGCTTCGTTTGATTTGGTTTTGATGAGTGTGGATTGCCAGCTTTTGATCTTGATTGACCTTGCTTGGCATCATTGCGTGCTTTTTTCACGTATTTAGAAAAGTCGCGCTTTTTTTCTTCTTCATTGCGTGGCTTTTGCTTCGCACGAGCTTGCGTTGGCTGTTTGTTTTCATCAATTGAACGCTCTTCCGTTTTACCTGAGTCGGCAATTGAGTTATTGATCTCAGCCATTTCTTGTTCGGTTAAGTGACGCCACTGCCCTACTTTTAAACCCTTTAGGGTCACGTTCATAATTCGTGTGCGCTTTAAAGTCACCACTTCATAGCCTAAATATTCACACATACGGCGTATTTGGCGGTTTAAGCCTTGTGTTAGCACAATGGTAAATTGCTGCGGGCCGGTTTGTTTAACCTTACACTTTTTAGTAACGGTATCGAGGATAGGAATACCATTTGCCATCTTATTAACGAACTGGCGATTAAGTGGTTTATCAACCGTTACTACGTATTCTTTTTCATGATTATTACCAGCGCGAAGAATTTTATTAACGATGTCGCCTTCGTTAGTTAAGAAAATTAAGCCTTCTGAAGGTCTATCTAAGCGTCCAATTGGGAAAATACGTTCTGGGTAATTAACTGCTTTAACAATATTGCTTTGGATTTTTCGCTCAGTCGTACAAGTAATACCAACAGGTTTGTTATAGGCAATATAAACCAGCTTAGGCTTTGCTTTTAAAGGCTTGCCATCAATGAGTACATCATCGGCGTCACTGACTTTTACGCCCATTTCAGGCAAGTTGCCGTTAACAGTAACACGACCTTCTTCAATATATTTATCTGCCTCACGGCGTGAACAAAAACCTGTTTCACTGATAAATTTATTTAATCGCTTTAACTCTGTCATGGCACACTTCTGTCTGGATTTTAAAGCCGCTAGTTTATACCAGAAGCCTTTACCAAGCTAGGTAGAATCTAGGCTCTTTGACTACACTTTTAGTATTGCGCTGCGTTTTTGGGCTTTTCGCTCAATAAACTATGTAGCGTATCAAAATCGAAGGCGTACTCAGTGCTTTTACTGTTTTGCAGTAAGAAGGCTTCAAAAGGGATAACCGACCAATCTTTGATGTTTCTTAGCCAGCGGTAACTTTGAATATTGTGCTTTGTGATCACACCAAGCTTAAACTTAATCGCATCGTGATTCTGCCAATAAGGGTTGCCATTATGATGATCGACCACGCTAATTAGTGCCCACGCTCCCATCATAAAATGCCCGCCAACACTGGCCGTGAGTTTTTGTTGTTCAATTAAGTCTAAATTATCATCAAGCCAGTCTATGCCACCTATGAAATAGGCTTTATCTGTTTTACCTTTCACAGCTTCTAGGGCGCCTTGCGCCATTAAATCAGACGCACACCAAATCACATTGCTATCAGGGTGTCGTTGCAATAATCGGCTTACTTTATTCGCAGCCTCCTGCTTACTCCAATTTGCATAGACAACTTGCTCAAGCTCAACATCTTGTTTACGTAAATAATGAACGAGGCCATCACTGCGGGTGTCAGATTCAGTACCATAATGGCCATTAATAGCAACAAAATGAGGCGTTTGCTTTGTATTTATTGCCTCATCAAGTAAGGCTTTGCCAAGTTGCTCACCGGCTTTGAAGTTATCGTGAAATACTTCACCTAACCAATACTTAAAGCGCTGACGGGGTTTACCGACTTCGTCTCGCTCTACGCCAACAATCGTTTCTTCAAGGGTGATAAATTTAATTTTGTGCTGCTCAAGCAAGGTCATTGACTGCTCTGCACCACCTGGGTAATTAATTAAAATTGCGTAGTCGGGTTTAGCGTTATATTGAAGGTATTGTTTCAGCTCAGCTAATTGAATGTGACGATTTCCACCGCCATAAATTGTTGTAAGGGCGACATTATTTTGCTTGGCAGCAACCTGCATCACATTAGTCACTCTTTGCCAAAATAAATCACTTTTAACTGAGGGGTTAACTAACAGCACAGAGAATTGCTCGCCAGCATATAGCGGTGAATAGCTAAGCAAGGTTAGAACAAACAAGCAAATCCGCATTACCGCCTCACTCTATTATAATTATTGTATACGAGGAATTAATTAGATAATTTTCGCCAAATTAACTCGCACGGACCGTGTTTAAAATACATACTATACACTTTACAAAAAAACAATTGAAAAACAAGCATAACAGCAATAACTAACCAATAATCTATTCTATCAAAGCTAAGCGCAGCAGTAGGAAATACAACTTTAAAAAACAATATAAATATGACTGTTTGCATCAAATATAACGTCAATGACATACGCCCTGCTTGCTGTAGCAGCAACCAGTTATTAGGGATATTCTTAACTACTTTCACAATAATGTGGCAATAAAAAATAGCCATGGATAAAGCAGCCAACCAATTAATTGGTTCTACAATCGCGTACATAAAGACACTCTGGTTTGGATCGATTATTAATCTCAGGGCCGTTAAACTTATCGCAGCTGGAACAATCAACTTGAACTGGGAGTTTGTTAAACCATGAATGAATACGCCTTTCTTATATAAATAGACACCCATCAGCATTAACCCTGCGGCCATCCACACAGTGATAAGGGGTACAGCAATAAGCATTATGATAAATATCAAAAAGTTACTGACGAATCCTGCGAAGTAAGAAGAATACGCTGCATCATACGCCATTAAAAAGCTCTCAGAGCTTCTCGTTACAGGGTTAAAATCTGGCTCTACAAAGGTAAGTAAGAATGAAATAAAGGCGCCGAGAAGTAAAAACAACAGACCCATACGCAAGTTTTTTTCTTCATCTTGCTGACTAAATTTAAGCGTTAACCAGCCTGCACAAGCATAAATAAACAAAATATCACCAGCCCATAATAAAAAACCATGGGCAAGGCCTATAAATGCCAAAACTTTTAGCCGTTTATGTTGTTTTTCAACATTTTGCCAAAGCTGCCATTGAATAACTAAAGATGCTCCGAATAACAAGCAAAAAAGGCTTCTAAAACGCCCATCAATAAACACGGTATTAATAGTGAAAATTAGCGAGTCTGAAAAGGGTGGCGTAGCACTTGGGGTATAGTCATACTCAAACACAGCAAAGGTGTAGATGTTCATAAACATCAAGCCGAGTACCGCAATACCCCGTAACACATCCATATTTATATTGCGCATAAATCCCTTATAGGTTTTGCCTGCAGCTATCACTCCAATTTACTGCATTTTCGTATATCTTGGGAAGATCTGCGCTTTCAATACTTAGATAGGCAACAGCCTGTTCAAGCGCCCACCAGCTACCAGTTTCGTACGCTTTAACCGTTTCAAGTATGTAATAGAGGATATTTTTTTCTTGCATGAGAGCAGCATGAATTTCGTCAGGAAACGGCAATCTATCCAATAACTTTTCCATAGGTTGATCTAATATGGCATCAAGTAATGAAAATAGCCCTGTTAAAAATGCTTCACCAGTTTGCTGTTTAGCAACACGCTGAGCGATTAATTCACAAAAACGGGCTCTTACAACACAAAGCCGAGTCAACTCGGCTGGTTTTGACTGGGCACTGTGGGCAGTAATAATTAGGCTAACAAACTTTTTAAGTCGTTCATGACCTAGATAAACAAGCGCTTGTTTTAATGAGCCAATTTTACTCTTTATAGGAAAAACACCGCTATTTATTAAACGTAACAGTTTATAAGCAAGTGCAGTATCTAAAGAAAACAAACCAGCGATTTCACTGATATCTGGATCTGGGCGCATGACTTGTGCATAAATCGATAATACCAGCGCATAATTGTAATCAATATCACGATGCTGAATCATCTTCGGTTTAGCAAAAAAATAACCCTGAAAAAAATCAAAGCCCATTTTATGCGCTTTTTCGTAATCATCAGCTGTTTCGAGTTTTTCAGCTAATAGCTTTATCTTTTGATACTTTTTTAGTTTATGAACAATCGGGGCCAATTCTTCAAAAGGGGTTTGCTGAACATCAAACTTTATTAAACGAATAAGTTTTAAAAAACGGTCCCATTCGGGTTGGTAAACAAAATCATCCAACGCTAATTTATAGTTGTTATGAAATAACTCACGGCAATATTCGTAATTTTCGTCCGTTGGCTCAATGGTTTCAAGTAACTCAATCACGACATCATTTGTTGGCAAAAATGCGCAAAGGTCCAGCTTCAAAGACTCTGGACCAATATTAATCAATGCTTTTTTACCCGACGTTATATGACGAGTACCTAAATTGAGCTGGTTTTCCATAATTAGGCGAGCCGTTGCCGTGCTCTCTGACACATCAGGAAAACTATTTTGTAAACTATCTCTAAATAGTAGCTCATAGGCGACAACTTGTTGACGACGATTAAAGACCGCTTGCCTAGCAACAAATACAGCCACTTTACCTACTTTTCTTATTTTATATCACACTAAGTAATTAATAGCTGAAATTGGTAAAAAAGTCACCTAATTACCATGAATCACTTACTTTTTATTGATATAAGCCAGATAAATAGCCTTCTGCAACGGATTGCCACGTAAAACGGGCATTTCGAGCCTGTTCACATATTGAGCACCATTTTTCTGGTTGCGATTTTTTAAGCTCAAGCGCATCACTAAAACTAGTAACAAGTTCGTAGCTTTGTGATGCCAAACTCTCGCCTTGGAAACTAAAACCACTCACATGATGTTCTACTGTATCACGTAAACCACCTACACCATGTACTAAGCACGGCTGTCCTGCTCGCATTGCTAACATCTGGCTAATACCGCACGGCTCAAATGAACTTGGCATTAAAAATAAATCGCCTAAGTGGTACATGTATTCACCAACATAATGCGCATAACCTTTTAAAAATAGCAGGTTATCTTGACGTGCCATAACTGATGTCATGATGTGCTCAAGTTCAGTATCCCCTGAGCCTAAAATAACCATGTAGCCGTTATGTTGTTTTAAACGCTGACATAACTCATCTAACACAAGCCCTTTATCATAAGGCTGACGAAGTAACAGTGCTTTTTGGTCCGTTAAACGACCCACACTGGTTACTAATGGCCCTGAAAACGGCCGTGTTTTAAATTGAAGTAATCGTTGATGCGCTATGTAATAGCTTGAATCTAATACTGGGCTTTTTGCCATCCATTGAAATAACGCATTTTCGGCATGTTGATAAAGACTCGCTAAGCTGATGTTTTCAAGCTTCATTCCTGGGTACTCGCAACCATTAAGAATGCCCACTACACGCCCTTGTTCATAGGCAGCCTGCAAGTCAGCTTCAAGTCCCTCACCACCAAAAAAGCCTTTTTCAGCATCACTTGGACGCAGTACTTCTTGGCAATAAGTTGGCGAAACAAGGTGTACTTTATCAACCAGGTTAATAGCAGTACGCATTGGGTTAAAGCAATCAAAATAGCGCGGATCGCATAACCTTTCGCCGTTATAACCTAAACTTGGGAACCAGGCTTCTAGGCTTGAGCTATCACCTTTGAAAGGACGTATACCTTGCAATGCAAGGTTATGTACTGTGTAAGCTAAAAATAAGTGCGCTAGTTTTCTATAGCGGCTATCTGATTTAAGTAATAGAGCAACACAAGCACTGTGCCAATCATGTAAGTGAACAACATCCGGCGTGCGAATAAGCCCTTGTAATAAGGCTTCGCAAACAGCAGCGTTAAAAAGAGCAAACTTACTTGCATCGGTTGCAAACGGACGGCCCGGTTCATCATTACAATAAACAGCGCCGTTATGGCGGCTAAATTCCCAATGAGAAATAAGCAGTTGCGTTATACCTTCTTCACTTTTAGCAAGCTTCCACACATCCAGTTTTTGCATTTGACCTGCAAAAGGCACGTGCACTACACCTATGTGATGCCGCTCTAAATACTCAAAGCCATAATCTGGGATCACCACATCAACACTAAGGCCTTTTTCTACTAACGCTTTAGGGCAATCTCTAACAACATCCGCTACACCACCGACTTTTGCATTCGGTAATGCATCATTCTCTGCAGCTACCATCAATACATGCATGCTTTGCAGTACTCCATAAAACTTTTATACCAATTGGCAATAATACTTAATTAAGCAAACTGGTATTATTCAAATATAAATAAAGGAGGGACATGCCCTCCCTTTTTGTCTTAGCGCGATTGCTTAAGCAAGGCGTTTATTATCTTGCTCTTGTTGCTCTAACTTCTTTGCAAGCTCATTCAACATATCACGAGTGACCAGCACAATCCCTTTTTTCGAGACTCTAAAGCCATTTTCTTTGTCGACTTTGTTATCGTAACCGATTTCAAGTCCTTCGGGGATCTCACAATTACGGTCAATAATAGCACGCCTAATCTTACAATTTCGGTTGATCTTAACACCTGGTAATATTACGGATTCTTCGATTTCACAGAATGAATGAACATATACATTTGAGAAAAGTAGTGACTTCTTAACTTTAGAACCAGAAATAATACAGCCACCTGATACTGTTGAATCAACAGCCATACCACGTCTGTCATCATCATCAAAAATGAATTTAGCAGGTGGTAACTGCTCTTGGTAAGTCCAAATTGGCCATTTTGGATCATAAAGGTCAAGCTGTGGCTGTGGCATTACCAGCTCCATGTTGGCTTCCCAGAATGAGTCAAGTGTACCCACATCGCGCCAGTATGGCTGACCATCATGTACATCTCTAAACGGGTATGCAAATACGTTATGCTCTTCGATGATAGCAGGGATAATATCGTGACCGAAATCTCGGCCAGAACCTTCAGTTTCTGCGTCTTTTTTCAATTGTTCAAATAAGAACTCAGTATTGAAAATATAGTTACCCATTGATGCTAAACAGGTCCCTGGCTTACCAGGCACAGAAGTAGGCTCAGCAGGTTTTTCATCAAAACGACGAACACGATTGCTTTCATCAACTGTCATTACACCAAATGTATCTGCCGCTTCTTCGCAAGGTACCTCAATACAACATACCGTCATATCAGCACCTGTCTCAACGTGTTTAGCCAACAAACCACCGTAGTCCATACAATAAACGTGGTCACCCGAGAGGATCATCACATACTTAGGCAGCTCATGGCGGATAATATCCATATTTTGGAATACCGCATCAGCTGTACCACAATACCAGTCATCTCCATTTCGCTGAGAGGCAGGAAGTATTTCAACTGATTCTCCCAATTCTTTTTTGAAATGGCCCCATGCACGATTTACGTGACGAATTAACGAGTGCGACTTATATTGAGTAGCAATACCAACTCGACGAATACCTGAATTTATACAGTTCGACAGTGGAAAGTCGATGATTCGGTGTTTACCACCAAAATAGACTGCTGGTTTAGCACGCCAGTCTGTTAATTCATGTAAACGTGAACCTCGCCCTCCTGCTAGGATGAGGGCATACGTTTCTCTTGTTAAACTACTTATATATCGGTTTGCATAACTTGGCATAACTCTCTCCGTCTTAAGCTAGCTGCTTTTCTTCTGTGTGTTTTGCTGTGCACTAGTATCCATTAATGGCTCCAAATGCCAGATGTCGTCACTGTATTGACTAATGGTCCTATCGCTCGAAAACATGCCACTGGCTGCAGTATTCAAAATACTCATTTTTGTCCAGTGAGCAGTATCTAAGTAGGCTTGTTCAACTTGCTCTTGCGCTTCTACAAAGCTGGCAAAATCATGAGCGACTAACCATGGATCGTGCGGGCTCTTAATCGCCGCAATAATGTCGTCAAATAAATTAGGCTCAAACAGGTTAAAATGACCGCTCTCAAGTAATTGCATTACTTTATAGAGGCTGTCAGTTTGGTGAATAATCTGCTCAGGATTATAGTGTGCTTTGATATCGTCAATTTGCTCTGCACGTGCACCAAATAAGAAGAAGTTATCAGCACCCACTGCATCACGAATTTCAATGTTAGCGCCATCTAACGTACCTATAGTCAAAGCACCGTTCATCATGAACTTCATGTTACCTGTGCCAGATGCTTCTTTACCTGCTGTAGAAATTTGCTCAGATAAATCAGTTGCTGGGCAAATAGTTTCCATGGCTGTTACGTTGTAGTTTGGTAAAAAAGCAACTCTTAAATACGGTTTAGCAAGCGGATCTTTATTGATCACTTCTGCTACGTTATTAATTAATTTAATAATTTTCTTCGCCATGTAGTAACCTGGTGCAGCTTTACCGCCCAGTAGCACGCAACGAGGAACAATGTTTGCTGTATCGCCTTGGCGAATACGATCGTAAAGGTGAATAACGTGCAGTACGTTTAATAGCTGACGCTTATATTCGTGAATACGTTTAACTTGCACGTCAAACATCATTTCTGCGTCAAACTGTACACCACAGCGGTTTTTTACTAATTCAACAAGGCGTTGCTTATTAGTGTGCTTTACAGCTTGCCATTGTTTATGGAATTTAGGGTCGTCATATAGACGGCGTAACTGGCTAATTTTGCTAAAGTCAGCAACCCATTCATCACCAATGTGTTGATTAAGCAGTTTTGCTAATTCAGGGTTACAATGTGCTAACCAACGACGCGGTGTTACACCATTGGTTTTATTATTGAATTTATCTGGCCATAGCTGATAAAACTCGTTAAATAAGCCGGCTTTAAGCAGCTCAGTGTGAAGTGCAGCCACACCATTAACCGAATAACTACCCACAATCGCTAAATATGCCATGCGAATTTGCGGCTCAGGGCCTTCTTCGATCAGTGACAGTGCACGCTGTTTTTCAACATCACCAGGCCAAGCTAACGCAACTTCGGCTAAGAAACGCGCATTGATTTCATAAATAATTTCTAAGATACGCGGTAGTAATCGGGCAAATAAAGATACTGACCACTTCTCTAATGCTTCAGGAAGTAAAGTGTGGTTTGTATAAGCCATGGTCTTAGTCGTGATAGACCACGCTTCTTGCCAATCTAGCTCATACTCATCAACCAAAATACGCATAAGCTCAGCAACAGCAATACTTGGGTGCGTATCGTTTAATTGAAAAACATGGTAATCAGCAAAGTCAGAGAAGTCTTCGCCATGTTTGCTAACCCAGGTATCAATGATGTCTTGTAAACTCGCCGATGATAAGAAGTATTGCTGACGTAAACGTAGCTCTTTACCGTTCTCGCTACTATCATTTGGGTAAAGTACCATTGTGATTTGTTCAGCTAAGTTTTTACGCGCTACAGCTTCTGAGTAACTACCCGCATTGAACTCGCTTAAATCAAATTCGTCAGTGGCTTCTGATTTCCATAAACGTAGGGTGTTTACAATATCGTTCTTGTAACCCGGAATCGGCACATCATAAGGGACAGCTAAGACATCATGAGAATCTAGCCATTGACGGTGTTCACGACCCTGTTTATCAGTATAGCTTTCAACATGACCGAAGAATTTTACGCGTTTTGATTGCTCAGGCGCACTCAGCTCCCACGGGTGCCCTTCACGTAACCAATTATCTGGTTGTTCAATTTGATGACCATTTTCAATAGCTTGATTAAACATGCCATATTCATAACGAATACCATAGCCAACCACTGGTAATGCAAGACTTGCACAGCTATCTAAAAAACATGCAGCTAAGCGCCCTAAGCCACCATTACCTAGACCTGCATCATGCTCAGCCTCCGCAACTTGCTCAAGTTCGGTGCAGTATTCTTGCAACGCCTTAGCTACTTGCTCATCTAAATCTAAGTTTAAAATCGCATTACCAAGGGCGCGGCCCATTAAAAATTCAAGTGACAAGTAAGCTGTTTTACGGCGTTTTTGTTCATGAATTTGCTGTTTTGTTACTCGGCAACGAGCAACTAATCGGTCACGAATAGTTAATGCTAATGCATGGTATAAATACAGTTGTGATTTACCTACTTTGTCACGTCCAAGGGTGTAATAAAAATGGCGTGATAAATCATCGTCTAAGGTACTTTCATCAACTGTAGGCGCATCCTGCCAGCCCTTAACAACACATACTTGATCGGCATTTTTAGCCATGATTAAGATCCTCTGAATTGGCGGTAAAAACCCAGCTGCTCATTGCAGCAATCTCGTGTTCCTTGTCAACAAACTGAGTTGACATTGGATGAATGCTGGTCAGCGCTAACTGCCATTTTCCTTTATCTAAGTTAGGAAGTTGGCAAGTTACAGGCTCTGATCCTGCATTTAATATGATCAATAAAGCTTGATTTGTGTGCTTGTCAGTCAGGCTGTATATCAGCACCTGGCGATCGCCTTGATGCCAATCGTCTTGTTGCATATTGGTGCCTGATTCAGTGAACCACGCGACGTCATAACGCGGGTCATTGTCGTGAACAAAAAAGCGGTGTTTAAAAATGCTGAACTGCTTACGAATGCGCAAAACATCGTCAATAAAACGTGTAAGAGGATGACTAAATTGTGAGTCTTTCCATGCAAGCCAACTTGTGCGATTGTTTTGACAATAGGCGTTATTGTTACCACCTTGTGAGTGTGCCATTTCGCTTCCTAATGAAAGCATAGGCACGCCTTTAGAAAGCAACAAAGTTAACAGCATATTTTTTTGTTGCTGTAAGCGTAATTTGCTCACTTGTGGGTCATTGGTAAACCCTTCAACGCCACAATTGAATGAGTGATTGTCACTGTGTCCATCACGATTTTGCTCGCCATTGGCTTCGTTATGTTTATTCTCGTAACTAACTAAATCAGCAAGCGTAAAGCCATCATGACTAGTGATAAAATTGATACTGTTAAGTGGCCCACGTAGGTTATGCTCAAACAAGTCAAACGAACCATGTAAACGTTTTGCAAGCTCACCAATTACGCCCTGTTCTTGTTTCCAAAAGCGTCTTATCGTATCGCGATATTTATCATTCCATTCACGCCACGGTGCCGGAAAAGCCCCTAATTGGTAACCTCCTGGGCCTATATCCCAAGGCTCTGCAATGAGTTTAACTTGGCTTAATACTGGGTCTTGATTAATCGCTTGGAAAAACGCATGCGCCTGATTAAAACCATTCGGGTTACGCGCTAAAATGGTTGCTAAGTCAAAACGAAAACCATCGACCCCCATCACTTCAACCCAATAACGCAAGCTATCAAGTACCAGCTGTAAAGAACGAGGCGAATCAATATTTACCGTGTTACCACAGCCGGTATCATTAATATAATGCTGCGGTTTATCAGCAACAGTGCGGTAATAACCTAAATTGTCTAAGCCACGTAGTGATAAAATAGGCCCATCTGTGCCCGCCTCAGCTGTGTGGTTATAAACCACGTCGAGTATTACTTCTATGTCCGCTTTGTGAAGCGCTGCCACCATTTCTTGAAACTCACTAATATCATCATTAACGAGATACTCTTTATGCGGCGTAAAGAAGTTAAGCGTGTTGTAGCCCCAGTAATTTTGTAAACCTTTAGCGGTTAGAAACTGCTCGCTGATAAATGCATGAATAGGTAATAATTCTAGGCAAGTCACCCCAATAGTGCGTAAATGCTCAATAAAGCTAGGATGGCTTAAACCTAAAAACTTACCTTGTAACGATTTTGGGATCTCAGGATGACGACAGGTTGCACCAACTACATGACATTCGTAAATAACCGTTTTACCCCAGCTGTGATTCGGCTTTTTACCTGTGTAAGGTGCCAACTCACGAACTCGAGATTTTGGCATATCAATAGCATTGTTAACCTGGCTTAACTTTCCTACAGGCATTTGCCCATAGTGACGTTCACTCCACGTAAACTCGCCATATAAATCACGCGCATAAGGGTCTAACAGCAATTTGTGATTATTAAAAAATAGTCCTTTTTCGGGTGCGTACTCACCATCAGCGCGAAAGCCATACAAGGCGCCACTTTTCAGAGGGCTCACTTTTAGTGTCCAGATACCGCCTTCGTTCATATGCATCGCTAGGGTGAGAATTTCTGAATGACCACTGCTATCAAATAAGCACAGAGACATATGTTGTGCTTGTGGTGCGTACACAGCAAAGTTTACGCCCTCACCAACAACAGATGCCCCTAAAGGCGAGCTCACCCCAACTTCGAGTTCAACACTATGACTCATCGCTCACCTTCTTAAGGTAAATTGTCGCAAGACCAGGCAAAGACACACTGATGCTTTGATTAAAGCCATGGCTTTCAATCGCTTGGCTTACGATGATTTGCTCTGCGTGACTAGTTGCATCAACGCCAGAACCAAAATAGTCTGCTTTATCTGTGTTCAAAATAACTTGATAAGTACCAGCTTTTGGCACACCTATCACGTAGTCGTGATACACCTGTGGCGTTAAATTACATATCACAACCACAAAATCTTCTGCTTTCTTTGCATAGCGAATAAAGCTAAACATACTTTGCTCAGCATTGTTGCTGTCGAGCCAAGCAAAACCTGCTGGGCTGGTATCTTGCTCGTATAAAGCTGGCGTACTAGTGTAAACAGCATTTAAATCTTTAATCGTTTGCTGCATGCCACTGTGGCTAATATGCTCAAGTAAATGCCAATCAAGCGATTGGTCATGATTCCACTCTTTACGCTGGGCGATTTCAGCACCCATAAACAATAATTTTTTACCTGGATGCGCCCACATAAAGGCATAATATGCACGTAAGTTTGCAAACTTTTGCCAGTCGTCCCCTGGCATTTTTTCAATTAATGAGCCTTTACCATGCACCACTTCATCATGGCTAAGCGGTAAAATATAGTTCTCGCTGTAGGCGTAAACCATCGAAAAGGTCATTTCGTGGTGGTGATGTGAACGGTAAAGGGAATCGCGCTGCATATAATGCAAACTGTCATTCATCCACCCCATATTCCACTTATAACCAAAACCTAAACCATCATGGTCAACTTGGCGCGTAACACCCGGCCACGCAGTTGACTCTTCAGCCACCATCATAATGCCCAGATTTTTTGCATAGCAGCGCATATTGACTTGTTTTAAGCACTCAATAGCGCCTAAGTTTTCTCTGCCGCCGTATTGATTTGCAACCCATTGCCCTTCTTCACGGCTGTAGTCTAAATAAAGCATTGAGGCAACCGCATCCACACGTAAGCCATCAATACCAAATTCATGTAGCCAGTACATTGCATTCGCAATCAGAAAGCTACGAACCTCTGCGCGGTCATAATTGTAGATATAGGTATTCCAATCAGGGTGAAAACCTTGTCTCACATCAGCGTGTTCGTATAGATGGGTGCCATCAAAACGATGTAAACCATGAGGATCACTTGGGAAATGACCAGGTACCCAGTCAAGAATAAGGCCAATATCGGCTTCGTGACATTGCTCGACGAAGTAAACAAAATCTTCAAAGCTGCCATAGCGACTGGTCGGGGCAAATAATCCAACGGGTTGATAACCCCAAGAACCATCAAATGGGTACTCGCTGATTGGCATTAATTGTAGATGCGTAAAGCCAAGCTCTTTAGTGTAAGGAATAAGATTATCAGCAAGTTCACGCCATGTGAGATAGCGCTTGCCGTCATCTCGTCTTTGCCAAGAACCCGCATGCACTTCATAAATACTAACAGGCGCATCAACACTGTTTCGTTTTGCACGATTTGCTAACGCCCTTTCAGAAAGCTGAATACCTGTTTTTAGCTTTTGTAGCACTGACGCTGTACCCGGTGCTTGTTGCATCTTAAACGCAAATGGATCAGCTTTATCAAGCACTTCTCCTGTTAGAGTGGTAATAGCAAATTTATAGCATTGATGCTCTTTAAGCCCAGGAATAAATAACTCCCATACCCCACTGGCAGGATGAAAACGCATAAAATGACGATTACGCTGCCAATAGTTAAATTCACCAATAACCGATACACTACTGGCATTCGGCGCCCACACTGTAAAGCGAACACCATCAACCCCTTGTTGAGTCACAAAATGTGCACCAAAATGTTGATACGCATGCTCTAAACTGCCTTCATTAAACAGATACATTGCCTGTTCATCTAAGCTGCTTTCAAAGCTGTACTCATCATATTGTTGATGAGTAAATTCATTGCTATAGCTAACATCCAGCTGGTAGTCAGGTTTCGTTTTTGATTTGATATTTGCGACAAAT
Source organism: Pseudoalteromonas sp. S1650 (assembly GCF_005887195.1). Taxonomy (NCBI): domain Bacteria; kingdom Pseudomonadati; phylum Pseudomonadota; class Gammaproteobacteria; order Alteromonadales; family Pseudoalteromonadaceae; genus Pseudoalteromonas; species Pseudoalteromonas sp. S1650. The sequence goes on from NZ_PNDF01000028.1 coordinate 35,734, forward strand.
AAATGACTATCACCTTGTTGCTGCGCAACGATTTTTTCTGTGCCAAGCAGAATCGAAACTTTGCTTGCGCCAGGCAAAAAGCAACGAATTTCATAGCTTGTAGGGCCACTTTTATGCGCCCCAAGAAAGCTGAAAGGATCTCTAAAACAACCACTGGCTAATGCATCGATTTGTTTTTGATAAATAACAGATTGTGCACTTTGCTCTTGACGAACACGACTTCGCATTATTGATTCCTTATCGAAATTAAATTGGCTAAGAATGACTGTTGCGCTTCGATAATCTGCGCAGCTGGACGCGACAATAAACGCCGCCAATTTGGGTACTCTTTATCAGTACCGGGGATATTTACAGGCAGTATTTGCTGATCTAAGTCATCTATTTGAATAGTAAATAGCTTTGCTGGTGCTGCCGCTAATGAGGATGCCAACGCTTCATAAACCGTAAAGGCATCTGTTTCTAACGATAAATGCTGGTGTGACTCTCGTGCGATAAAATTAAGCATACGATGCTTTTCAATGTTTCTCGCATCGAATTGAGCCCGAGTTTGCTCATCATCAAGCAAACCATATTGTTGTTTAATCGTAATATCGTGGCCAATCCACCAGCCTTTGAATGGTGGTACATCATGGTTGGCTATCATTAAAAGGCTATGAGGCGCAAAATGCTCAGCCGCTAAAAACTCGCCTTGACAATCTTTTTCAAAGTAGAACAACCCATTTGAATAGATTGCACTTGCTTTTAATGCTTCACGCACTTCATTAGGTACCACACCTAAATCTTCACCAATTACGACGCATTGATTAAGATGAGATTCAATTTTAAGCACTGCTAATAACTGTTCAAACGGATAATAAACATAACAACCATCTTGCTGGGAATTATTCTCAAAACACCACCAAAGACGGCGAATTGCCATTACATGGTCAATTCTAAGACCACCCACATCTTCCATATTGGCGCGGATAAGTGAGCGATAAAAAGCAAAGTTGTCTTTACTTAACTTTTGTGGATTCAGTGCCGGCAAACCCCAATTCTGACCATGTTCAGCCCAAGGATCTGGCGGAGCTCCAACATGAGCATTTTCGGCAAATAGCTCATTTTGGCTCTTGAACTCACTGCCATCACCTGCACAGCCAACGGCTAAGTCATTAATAAGGCCAATTGCCATACCGCTATCACGGGCAGCTTGCTGGCAGATATTTAATTGAAGGTGAGCTTGCCATTGTAAATAGCTAGCATAATCACGGTCGCCAACCAACATGGTCGACAGGCTGTGTTTATGGGTTTCACAAAAACGAGCCAACTGCTGTTTTCGCTCTTCTGAAGCAAACTCACAAAATTGTTGATATAAACAGCTAAACACTTGATATTTAAAATCACTAACCGATGTATAATCAATGTAAGTCGCATCGGTTTGCGGTTTATTTGCCAATAATTTATCAAGTGCATTATTATTTTTGGCGTCTTCGCATAATGACACAGCAATATACAGCGGGTTCAATAACGCTCGGCTATTTGGACTATAAGGACTCGCCCTCTCAGGACTGTGTTCAAACAGTAAATGCAGCGGATTAAGCAACACATAATCCATATTGTTAGTCGCGGCTGCTTTAATAAGTTTTGTTAAATCAGCGAAATCACCAATTCCTAACCCCTCTTCATTGCATAAGCTATAAAGCTGAATGGATAAGCCCAAACGCTTTTTATCATCAATAGAAAAGCTTTCTTTAGGTGTAATCCATAGCTGACTGTGAGCTTGCTGATCTGCCACTGTAATGAGTGCATCATGGTAACCGATTGGCATTTCAGGAACTGGCAATGCAAGCTCAAGATAACGAATGCCGTTTAGGCCGTAATCACCCAATACAGCTAAACCTTGCAAGTTTTCACAAGTAAAATGAATATCAAGCGAAGGCACGCTTAGAGTACATGAGCGTGTTAATAAACGCTCATCAATGCGTACTTTCAAAATTGGATGGTGTGCCTCAATAATGCTTGTATGAGGCAACAAGTTCAGCCAAGTACCTGCATCTAATGCAAAATTAAGTTGGTTAATTGCATCAGTATCCTGAGTATCTACACCACAACAACTAAGTGCCTGCATGCGTGTACTTTCATCGAAAATAACATGCTCACCAGTGTATTTAGTATATTCATAGCCTATGCCATGCAGGTAATATAACTGAGATAGTGAGTGCATCAAAACACCTAAGCGCGCTGGGTATTAACAATGCTGTTATCAGTACCAAAACCGTTAGGAATATAACCATCAGCTTGGTGGTCGTTGTCCCATGTCTCGCCATTGATTAGATAACGGAAGTGAAACTCTTGATCAAGTGGTAAACGCTGCTTGCATTTGAAAACTTGCTCTTTTTTATTGAACTTCATTGGCACAGGCTGCCAATCTGTAAACTCCGCAACTAATTGCACATCTTCAGCATCAGGATGCTTAAATTCAAAAGTAACTTCGGTTTCGTCTTTAGTTTTAAAAAAACGTTTGCTTAGCATAGTGGGCTCCAATTCAACCAATTGGTAAATTAATCCTTGCCACAGTACCGCATTCAACGACTCTATAAGCGGAGGCTGTGCGTTCCAGGTTTCATAAACTTGATTACCAAATCATCAAGTTCATTAAGTAAATCAAACCTATATTTACGCATTATGACAGTGCAACTGTTTGTTTTTCGCACCAAGATAGTGCGTAAATTAAACAAAAATTACAACAATCATATTGCTGTATTATTACGAGCAATAACTGAACCAAGTTGATGATAAAATACACTTTAATTTCAGTATGTTTTATCTACTCTCGTAATGACTTATAAAAAGTAGATAACAAATTGGGTTGGGTAAAGTGAATTAAATTGAAGTGAACAATTAGAGCAAAAACACTAAAAAGACACTATTTCATTTCGTAAAAATATAAGCATATAATTTACAAAAATAAATTACATTGTTTCTGTAAGGTAAATTATATAAATCTATATGAGACATATATAAATCGTTATTCCTTCCAGAAAAAACCTACAAAACAAAGCAAAACCAACCGTTAATTTTTACTACCCAATTAACTTATTTAAAAACTACCCAAGCAGAAAGACAAAAACAATAAGTACAAAATCGTAAATTTAAAATTTAAAACTAGTTATCAAACCAACATCAGACCCAGCTTTAAAATAAAAATAAAAACCTTTTAAAAATTTAAAACCGGACGTTTTTCCAGTGAAGTAAATTTATTTTACATCGTAAACGCTAAGCGAATATTATTAGCTCACTACCACCCCACAAATAGAGCTTATACTCTAAACGATGTGAATTTTCACATTTTGTACCAATCTAAACACCATTATCAATAAAACGCTTTTGCTAACTTATCTGTAACAATATAATTACTGACATTATAAAGGTGAGCACAATTTATAAAAATGCACCAAAATGGTACTCTAGATGACAAATGCAATACGAACTTCATTCACGATTATTATTACTATAATTGCTTTCGCTTATGGGATGAGTATCTTATTAACAAAAAAAATTAATGATTTAAATTATATTGATAGCGGAATAGAGCTGTACTATTTAACTGGTGTAGAATCGCAGATAACAAAAACGGCTTGGTATAATATTTTATTAAGTGGGCAAAACATAATAAGAAAAGAGAATGAAACCTATATAGTAATAAACTCTGAGCAAGGGCTGACTGTCGCGGCACTTTCTTCAGATATAATATTATCTACACTGTTAGCTCCAATAAATATAATTATACTATTATTATTGATAATGGCTGTAAGCTGGATAGTAAATATAAAAGTACAAACTCGAAATGAGAGTTACACTCTAAAATTGCTTAATACTCAAGCATCTGATTTACTTAAAAGTCTCAACTTAGCTACCAGCTCTACAGCTAAACAACCGCATATTGAGCAACTCCGCGTCAACTATGACGCTCTTAGCAAGCATATCACTAACTACACTAAAGAGTCTGAAATAAGTATATTTCAAGATAAGCTCACTCACCTGCTTGACCGCCACGCATACATAGAGCATTTAGCCAAACAACTTAGAATCGCAGAGCGACAAAAATATCGTTGCGCATTACTTTTTATCGACTTAGATGGCTTTAAACAAGTAAATGATTCTTTTGGTCATAGTTTTGGAGATGAAATTCTAATGCAAGTCGCATCACGCTTAAGTAGCATAATGCGACACCATAAGTTATCTAACTTATCTCCGACGAGCCAACTAGATCAAAACTTAGCCCGACTAGGTGGTGATGAATTTTCGATATTTATTGACCTTAAAGAATGTAAAAATAGAGCCTTAGATGTAGCGCAAAATGTTTTACACGAAATAGAACGTGACTTCGTTTTAGGTAATAAACTAATAAAAATTAGTGCAAGTATAGGCATTGCGGTTTACCCAGATAGTGCAGCCACACCACAATCACTGTTACAGATGGCTGATGTTGCTATGTATAGAGCAAAAACCGATGGTCGAGGCATTTTTAAAGTCTATTCACCTGATATGGGCAAGAAAATTAGGCGATATCATTATTTACTTGACGAAATGCGTCTTGCAATTGCAAGCGAAAATTTTCATTTATCGTTTCAACCTATTGTTGATGTTGATGACTGCGCCATTGATTATTTTGAAGCGCTTGTTAGGTGGGAGCACCCAAAAGAAGGACTTATTTCTCCCGAGGAGTTTATTCCGATCGCAGAAGAGTCGAATATTATTCTAGAACTTGGAGACTGGATAATGCTCGAATCATGTAGGCAAATGTCGGCATGGTACAACGCAGGTATGAGAAAAGTTAAAATATCTGTAAATATCTCAGGAGTACAGTTAAAGCATTGCAATATCTATGATTGGGTTATGGATAAACTATCAAAAACAGGCCTCCCTGCCCACGCATTAATGCTTGAAATCACTGAATCTACTTTTATTGAAGCAAGCAATAAGATTATTCAAACACTCGAACAATTGCGTGCAGAAGGTATTACTATCGCAATTGATGACTTTGGGACTGGCTTTAGCTCGTTAAGTACGCTTGCAGATCTTCCAATTGATGTTATTAAATTAGATCGTCTATTCGTATCGCAAGCTAAAGATAACGCTAAATACCATAAAATAATGCACTCTGTGAGCGAGCTAGGTGCTAAGCTCGGTTTAAAAGTCGTGGCTGAAGGTGTTGAAGATGTAAAACAATTTGAATTGGTAAAATCTATGGGTATCAACAGTATTCAAGGTTATTTGATAAGTCACCCAGAGTCATCTTTAAATGTGGGGCACAAAGTTTTGCAAGATAACTTAAACTTTATATCAGCCACCGGCCGTGGTGTTTGGAATATACAAAAATAGCATAAACCGCTATAATCCCAGCTATTAATCTGTACTTTTACCCAGTTGATGTTAAAAAAAAGCCTATTAACCATTTTTTTAGTTTCCTTCGCGATCACTAGCCTACTCATTGGTTCATCTATTTACACTCTCTATAGTAAGAAAAGATTGTCTGTAGACCCCAAAGTCAAAGAAATCTCAGGGATTGAATTTGATAAATTTAATCGACTTTGGGCCATAAACGACAGTGGCGATCAACCCAAGTTGTACCGCCTTAATCAAGATGGGTCTATTGCAAAAGAAATCTTGGTAACCAATGCTAAAAACATTGATTGGGAAGATATGACGCAAAATAAATTTGGTCATTTCTTTTTGGGTGATTTTGGCAATAACAAAAACGACCGAAAATGGTTAACCATTTATAAAATCGAAAATCCAATCGATATTAAAGGCGAAACCACTGAAGCAGAGATTATCAAGTTTACATACCCCGAAATGGATGGTCGCCCCATCCAACCTGATCAGCGAAATTTTGATTTAGAAGCCTTTGTAGCCTTAGGGCGACATTTGTATCTATTTACCAAAAATCGAACTGAGCCATTTGATGGCATTACTAAAGTTTACAAAGTTGGCGATCATGCAGCTAATTTTGATGCTGAATTAATTGATTCGTTCAAAACTTGCACCACCATGGAAAAGCTTTGTTGGATCACTTCCGCGGCGCTTAGCCCAGATAGAACTAAGTTGGTTCTACTTGATTCCACCAGTATTTGGTTATTTGAGAACTTTCGGGGTGATAAGTTTTTTTCTGGTGATGTATCACGTATTGACTTAGGCATTGTTACGCAAAAAGAAGCCATCACTTTTTACGATGACAACACGATTGTTTTTACAGACGAAGAGTTTAAAGGCATTGGTGGTAATGCCTATGTTATAAAGCTTGATGAAGTCGAAAAGAAGGTCATCCGCAAAGCGCCTCAAGCTGATACAAATTAAGTTCTATAGGCAAAAACTAAATCAAAGGTTAAGGTTAACGCTTAAACTTCGTTTCTAAAATCACCGACGACGTTGTTCGCTCAACACCATCTAAGTTACCAATGTCATCTAACAAGTGGCTTAACTTTTCAAGGTTTTGAGCTTGCACAACGGCGATCAAATCAAATTCACCGCTAATTGCATAGAGCTGTGAAATAGCATCAATCTGCTTTAGTTCAAGGTTCGTTTTGGTGGTCAGTTTTTGTTTCACTTTAATCGAAACGTGGGCTGATACCATTTGGCTCAAATAAGCATCTCCATAGTCTACGCTGTAGCCTTTGATCACCCCTGTTTCTTCTAATTTTAACATTCGGCTTTGAACTGTTGAGCGCGATAAGTTAAGCGCCCTCGCTAGGTCTGAAATACTCGCACGCGCGTTGGTTCTTAAGATAGCTAATAGTTTCTCATCTTGTGAAGTTATCACTTTGACTACTCTTTTCGTTAATTTGCTTTTTATTTTAGTCATTTTTCACAAAATAGCACTGCAAATTTAAGTCCCTAACCCAGATAATAAGAAAAATAGATAAGAAAAATAATCTCATCGTGCTTAATTAGGCAGGAACGGCTTAACTGACCTATTTTTTGCAATTTAACTTTTTTCATACTAAGCCAGATTTAGGTGTAATAAATGCAAGTAACAAGAGAACTTTTTAACGACGTAATGGTACCAAACTACAACCCATCAGAGGTTATTCCTGTTCGCGGTGAAGGCTCACGTGTTTGGGATCAAAACGGTAAAGAATTTATCGATTTTGCAGGTGGTATTGCCGTTAATTGTTTAGGCCATTGTCACCCAGCGCTTGTCAATGCCCTAAAAGAGCAAGGCGAAAAAATTTGGCACTTATCAAACGTAATGACAAACGAACCTGCACTTCGCTTAGCTAAAAAGTTAACTGACGCTACATTTGCAGATAAAGTATATTTTGCAAACTCAGGTGCAGAAGCGAACGAAGCGGCATTAAAATTAGCGCGTCGTTGGGCATTAGATGTACAAGGCGAGCAAAAGAACCAAATCATCGCGTTTAACAAAGGTTTCCACGGTCGTACATTCTTCACTGTTACCGTAGGTGGTCAAGCGGCTTATTCAGACGGTTTTGGTCCTAAGCCTGCTGCTGTTGATCACTGTGATTATAACGATTTAGCTGCGTTTGAAGCACTTATCAGTGACAACACCTGTGCCGTAATGATGGAACCACTACAAGGTGAAGGCGGTATCATTTCGCCAACGAGCGATTTTATCAAAGGTGTTCGCGCATTATGTGATAAACACAATGCTTTACTTATTTTTGATGAAGTACAAACAGGTGTTGGCCGAACAGGTGATTTATACGCATACCAAGGCTTAGATGTAACACCAGATATCCTAACAACAGCAAAAGCGTTAGGCGGTGGTTTCCCAATTGGTGCGATGATCACAACAGCTAGCATTGCAGAGCATTTAAAAGTAGGCACACATGGCTCTACTTACGGCGGTAACCCACTTGCATGTGCGGTAGCTGAAGCTGCTTTTGATACTGTTAATACAGCAGAAGTACTAGCCGGTGTTAAAGAGCGCGAACAGCTGTTACGCGATGGCTTTGCTGCAATCAACGAAAAATACGACGTATTTAGTGAAGTACGTGGTAAAGGTCTATTATTAGGTGCAGTACTTAACAGCAAATTTGAAGGCCGTGCACGTGATTTCCTAGTAGCAAGCACTAAGCACGGTTTAATGAGCCTTGTTGCTGGTACAAACGTTGTGCGCTTTACACCATCTTTAGTTATTCCTCTAGAGGATATCAAAGAAGGGTTAGCTCGCTTTGAAAAAGCGGTTGCAGACGTTGTAAACGGTTAATCCTAGTTGGCGCATGCTTAAAGCATGCGCCATTGGAGTGCACTTAATGCAAGTATTACGTCCTATAACAGCAAATGATTTTGCTGCGTTAAAACAAATTGCTGTTGAATCTGGTCATGGTTTTACCTCGTTACCAGTTGACGACAATTTACTACAAGAAAAAATTGAACGCGCAGAACGCAGTTTTGCAAAAGACATTAATAAACCACAAGACGAAACCTATTTATTTGTTTTAGAAGACAGTAAAACGGGTGATGTTATCGGCACAACGGCTATCGAAGCTGCTGTAGGAATGTCGGTTCCTTTATATCATTACCACCAAGGTAAAACTGTTCACCATTCACCTACTCTCAATGTATATAACACGGTTGATATTCTGAGTATGTGTAATGACTACACTGGTTGCTCTGAAATTTGTACCTTGTTCTTACGTGAGCAAAACCGCAAAGGTTTAACAGGTCGCTTTTTATCGCGTTCTCGCTTTTTATTTATGGCCCAGCATAGCGAGCGTTTTGCTGACACCATCATCGCAGAAATGCGTGGTGTAAGTGATGAAGATGGCCATTCACCTTTTTGGCAGTGGTTACAAGAACACTTTTTTAGCATTGAGTTCCCACAGGCTGACCATTTAGTCGGTTTAGGCGATAAAGTCTTCATCAGCGAGTTAATGCCGAAGTACCCTATTTATGCCAACTTACTGAGCAAAAAAGCACAAGCTGTGATTGGTAAGGTTCATGAAAAAACCAAGCCTGCGCTTAAACTTTTGGAAAAAGAAGGGTTTGAGCACCGTGGTTATGTCGACCTATTCGATGCAGGGCCAACGGTAGAAGCAAAGCTTGGCAATATTCGCAGTGTCCGTGAGTCACAAGTGTGCCCTATCAGCATTGGTGAGCTTGCGCATATCAATGAGCAAAGCTCAGATACATTAGCTATTTGCAACCAAGGCGTGAATGACTTTAGAGCCACATTTACCAAACATGCTCATTATAATCACGCCAAGCACACCTTAATCATCAGCCAAGAAGTGGCAGATGCACTTAAATTAAAACAAGGGGATGCAGCACGGTTCTTCCGTTTGTAACCACTTAAGGAGTTTAAAATGAGTGTCACAACTCAACTTATCGATAACCAATGGCAAGCTGGCCTTGGTCATGATTTTAGTTCAATCAACCCAAGTAATGGCGAGGTTGTTTGGCAAGGTAAAACAGCCACGGCTGAACAAGTCGCCGATGCAATTAAAGCAGCTCGTAGTGCGCAGCTAGGCTGGGCTGATATGACTCTTGAAGAGCGTATCGTTATTCTTGAAAACTTTGCTGCAGAGCTTAAAGAGCACAGCGAAGAGTTTGCAACGATCATCGCCCGTGAAACAGGTAAACCGCTTTGGGAAACACGTACCGAAGTAGGTGCAATGACGGGTAAAATCGCCATTTCAATCAGAGCCCATAACGAACGTACGGGTACCACAGAAAACCCAATGCCTGGCGCTAAAGCATTTATTCGTCATAAGCCACATGGTGTTGTTGCAGTGTTTGGCCCTTATAACTTCCCGGGTCACTTACCAAATGGCCATATTGTGCCAGCTATTTTAGCTGGTAATACCGTTGTATTTAAGCCATCAGAACTAACACCACATGTTGCTGAATTCACCTTAAAACTTTGGCTTAAAGCAGGCTTACCAGCCGGTGTCATCAACCTTGTGCAAGGTGAAGTAGACACAGGTATTGCACTTGCCTCTCATCAAGATATTGATGGCTTATTCTTTACGGGTAGCTCAAATACAGGTCACCTATTACATAAGCAATTTGCAGGTCACCCAGGTAAAATTTTAGCGCTGGAAATGGGGGGTAATAACCCACTGATCGTAAAAGATGTCGCAGATGTAAGTGCGGCTGTTCACGACATTATTCAGTCTGGTTTCATCACCTCTGGCCAACGTTGTACCTGTTCTCGTCGTTTATTCATTGAAAACTCGGCAAATGGTGATGCAATTTTAGAAAAATTAATTGCTGCAACAAAGCAAATTAAAGTCGCCGACAGCTTTAGCGAAGATCAACCATTTATGGGTGCAATGATCAGCGAAAAAGCTGCTCTAGGTATGGTTGCAGCTCAGCAGCAGTTACTTGATATGGGAGCAACCTCTCTTGTCGAACTTAAGCATCTTGAACCGGGGACTGGTTTTGTAAGCCCTGGTATTATTGATGTAACGGCTGTTAAAGATATGCCTGATGAAGAGCACTTTGGTCCTCTTATCAAGGTTTATCGCTACACAGATTTCGATAGCGCGATTAATGAAGCAAATAACACCTCATTTGGTTTATCTGCTGGTTTATTAAGTGATGATAGCGATGACTACCAGCATTTCTTAAAACGTATTCGTGCCGGTATTGTTAACTGGAACCGACCAATTACAGGCGCATCTAGCGCTGCACCATTTGGTGGTATTGGTGCCAGTGGTAACCACAGAGCGAGCGCTTATTACGCTGCTGACTACTGTGCATACCCTGTTGCTTCTGTTGAAGCCGAAAAAGTTAACTTACCACAGACCCTTGCGCCGGGCTTAATTATTGAATAATTGTTTGGCGGCCTCGCCGCCTTAATTGAAGGAATTAAACATGCACACAGATGTAAACGCCCTATTTGAAAACCTATGGGACAACTATTTATCAGTTACGCCATCGGCGGTAAAAGTACATGAGTTACTTGGCTCAACACAAAAAGATGACGTGATTAACGATCACATTGCTTTACGTACTTTTAACCATGAAAAAATCGGTTTAGAAAAACTAGCAGCGCACTTTTTAGCAGTTGGCTACAAAGAATGCGGCGAGTACCACTTCGAAGCGAAAAAACTATACGCAAAGCACTTCGAACACTCAGATCCTAAGCAACCTAAAGTTTTCATTTCTGAATTACTTGTTGAGCAATGTTCAGAAGAGCTGCAAACAATTGTCAACGACATGGTTGCACAGATTGACGAAAACGCTGTTACAGCCGATAATTTCCTGTATTCTGGTACGCACTGGCAAGTAAGTTCAGACACTTACAAAAAACTGCTCGCAGAAAGTGAATATGCAGCATGGATGTCAGCATGGGGTTACCGTGCTAATCACTTTACGGTGAGCATCAATGAGTTGGCTAAATTCGATGATATCGAAAGTGTAAACCAAGCACTTAAAGATGCGGGTTTTGCGCTAAATACATCTGGCGGCGAAATCAAAGGTTCACCAGAGGTATTACTCGAGCAATCTTCAACCCTTGCTGATGACAGCGAAGTTGAATTTAGCGATGGTGTTGTTGCCGTACCAAGTTGTTTTTATGAGTTTGCTTTGCGCTACGAAAAACCAGATGGTGAGCTATACACTGGCTTTGTTGCAGCATCAGCTGACAAAATATTTGAGAGCACCAATGCTCGATAACTAAAAAGAGTTTATGTATGAGGCTAATTGGGTTTATCGTAATTTTATTTACTCTAAACACTGCTACGGCAACAGAAAAGCCTAAGCTAACAATTCTGTCTCATGCATATTTTGCTAATGAATTTGACAAAAATAGTGTCAACCGTCACCTAAATGCTGTAATCAAACCAGCCCTTGCAGATGAATTCGATATAGATGTCGAAATAACAAATCATGCTCGGTTATTAAAACGCTTATCTGGTAACGAAGCTAGTTGCACTTACAATGCCATCAAAACCCAAAATCGATCGAAAGCTATGATATTTTCGACGATACCCACGTACATGCATGTACAGCGTCGTTTATACGCCCTTAAAAGTACCTTAAAGTCAGGTTCGGAGCCTGTTTCTGTTACAGAGCTACTAAAAAGCAAAGCTAGCTTTGGGATTGTTGGCTCAACTAGTTACCGCGAACTTGATAGCATTTTCGCTGATAAAAAATTCAATGTCGCAACGATTTACGGTGAAAATGCTTTTTTGCAATTAAGCCGCCTACTTTTCAGCAAACGTATTGATTACATCGTTGCATACAAACAAACACTTGATGTACACATTCCAGCTCATGAATTAAACCAACTCACATCAAGACGTATTGCTGAATACCCAGAATTTATAAATGGCTTTTTTACATGTAGTAAAAACACAGAAGGTTATCGAGCTATGTCGCTTATAAATGATTATATGCAAAAGGTAGAAATGGCTGCTTATATCAAAGAACTCCACCAGCAAATGAACAATCCTAGCGACGCAGAAGCAATGCTTAAAATTTACACAAACGAATATGGAATACTCTTTCAAAACGACTAAGCAGCCTCTAACTTTTGCATAAAAATAACTCAAAATATTATCAAAAAACACTTGCGCAAATAAAAACGCAGATCTATTATCTCGCCGCTTCTTGATGATAGCCAATCCGAGTACATTACAAACCCTGTTTGTAGCAAGGCGATAGAGCAACTATCCAAGAGTGTATTTGATTGCACAGATCAAACTGTGCGCTTAATAACACTCAACTGACTCGGACTTCCATTTTTTTCCGAGCAGTTGCTTAATTGCCGGAGAGTAAAATGGCTATTTCAACACTTACACAAGACTTAACAATCAAAGTACCTGCAGCATCGGTTGCTGCAAACGAACCTGTAGCACAACCTTCAAACCAATTTATTGAGCAACTCGTTGAGCAACATGGCGCGCCATTAATGGTGCTTGATTGTGAATCTGTTCGTCATCAATACCGTGCATTAAGCCGTGCTTTGCCTGGCGTTGTTTTACACTTTGCATTAAAGCCACTTCCTCATCCTGCGGTTGTTCGTACGCTTTTAGAAGAAGGCGCCAGCTTTGATTTAGCAACCAGCGGTGAAGTTGACTTAGTCGCCAGCCAAGGCGTACCAAGTGATCGCACGATTCACACGCACCCAATCAAACGTGATCGTGATATTCGTGATGCACTTGATTACGGTTGTAATGTGTTTGTGGTTGATAACATCAACGAATTAGAAAAGTTCATTGCATACAAAGACCAGGTTGAGTTACTTGTTCGCTTAAGTTTTCGCAATGCGGAAGCATTCGCTGATTTATCGAAAAAATTTGGTTGTAGCCCAGCAATGGCTATTGAAATCATTAGCTACGCGCAACAATTAGGTATTCGTATTAAAGGGTTGTCGTTCCATGTTGGCTCGCAAACAGCAAGCCCAGCTAAATATGTCACTGCCATTGCTGCATGTAATCAAGTGATTAACGACGTAGCCGCATTAGGATTACCTGCGCTTAGTACGCTTGATATTGGCGGTGGCTTCCCTGTGCCTTACCACAAAGACGTGCTGCCAATTGAGGAATTTTGTGCGCCAATCAATGATGCCTTAGCACAGTTACCAGAGACAGTTCGCGTAATTGCCGAACCAGGTCGCTTTATTGTAGCCAGTGCGGTTACCAGTGTTGCATCGGTCATGGGTCAAGCAGTGCGTGATGGTAAGCCTTGGTACTATTTAGATGATGGTATTTACGGATCATTCAGTGGTTTATTGTTTGATGAAGCCTCGTACCCTATCGACTCGTTCAAACAATCAAACGAACGTGTTGAGTCAGTGTTAGCAGGCCCGACTTGCGATAGCATCGACGTAGTAAGTGAATCAATCAAGCTACCAAAATTAAACAATGGTGATTTAATCATCAGCCGTATGATGGGTGCTTACACATTAGCAACCGCAACAGATTTTAACTTCTTCAAACGTGCAGAAGTTATCGTACTGAATGATGTAGTGCAGGTTGACGCACTCACCGGTTAATCGTTTCCTCGACTAAAAGCATGTAAGGCAACATGCTTTAACTCTTAAAATGCAGCTGCTCATTCCAGCTGCATTTTTTTATTTCTTTGTTTAAAGAAACAGTGGTTTGTAATCGTTTTCTAATTGCTCAAACGACAAGTTACCAATAAAACGGCCAAAGCTTAGCCAGGTTGCTAGGCCTCGTAAGTCTTTAAAGTGTGGTGGAATAAATTTAGGGTCTTCAATCACACCTAAATCATGTAATTGCGATATCAGTCTAAAATCATCAATTGAGATTTTACCGACCAATAACAAGTGCAATTGATCAATTCGACCTAACTGAATGGCAACTCGTATAAGATTATACACCAACACGAAACCTTTGATATAAGCGATGTCTTTGGTAAAAGGTAAGCCTGTTGCTGTACTGCCTCTAAACACCCGTTGAGTAAGTGTATAGCTTTCGTCTTTACTCAACCCTTGCGCTATATAGTCACGATAAATATCAACGAACTCCGCTCCATCAATAACCTTAGTAATACCTTGAATACGGTTCACTAATTTTGCTAAACGTCGCGGCGTTGACTTTAAGGTAATAATTTCGGTCAAGACAGCAAGACCTTCTTGGGTGACCGTAGAGCTCGGAGTGCCTTTACTTAAGCAAGTTAAATATGGCTGTGCAAGACCATTTTGCGTGGTCCCAACATGGATCCAACCTTCATGCACCTCAAGAATATCTAGCTCTCTTTGAGAGAATTTAACATCTTGATTAAGTTTAATATTATTTGCACCTGCCGCAGCATCACTCACAATACCGTCGCTCAGAATAACCTCAACATCAATGCCTGGCATCGTTTGAGCTACTTGTGATGCTAAAATTTTTACTGCATCTTCTGCATCAATGTTTTTTGGATCATCTGGCAAGATATCAGCATCAAGCATGCTTTTTAGCGGCTGCTCAAGCATGGTTGCAAGTTCAGAAAGTGAAGGCTCTCCAGCATGGAATAAATCTTTTGGATGACCAAACAACTCAACAGACAAATCATGAAATTCAGGAGTACCACGATATTCAATCATACTGAGTACGGTTTTATATTCAGTACACATCTTGCTCATATATTGCGCAATTGGGTTTAATTGCCCTAGCTGGCTGATGATATCGCGATTTAAATCCGAAAACGCACGACGTAACTCACTTGGTACAAAACCAAGGTCACGCTGTTGGTAATAGGCTTGATCAACCGTTGGGTTCTTTTGGCACTTATGCTTAAAAAACTCTTCTTTGATTTGTTTATCCCAGTTGATCGCATCAAGAATACGAATGGGTGTTTGCAGTGCGATTAATCGGTCAGATAACTCGCGTGTTTTTGCTAATAATGCCTTATCTATCATGCTCTAGGCTCACTGTGTAATGAGCCTAGAGCATAGGCTAAATTTGCATAATTACAAAGCAAAATTAAGCGTTTTTTAGCTAAAATTTAGCTTTTTTAGAGACTAATTTTCCGTCGTTGTAGAGAAGTAAACTGGGTACCGAATTAATGCCATTTTCGATAAATAAATCATTACCATAATCGATTGAAACTGGCATGGTTACAGCGAATTTATCAACATATTCTTGTACTGCGCTTTGGTCAGTCCATAACTGACTCACTTTAACCTCGACATCAACTCCTTGCTCTGCCAGTTTATTAGCATGTTGCTGCGCTAATACACATTGCTTAGCCATTGCAGGGCGCGTGTCGGCTAAGTACCAGTCGCACCATGTTGCGGTAAATAATACGGCTTTTTTTCCTTTGTTCGGAATAACCAAAGGAGTGGCTTGGCCTTGCTTTTCGTTTAATAAGCGCGCTTCATCAACTTTGCCATTGTGTGATAACAAACGTAATGTGTTATCAAGCGGTTTATCAGCTTCGTGGCCTTGAAAAATCACCTTTTTATCACTATCAATCAATACATGAAAAGGGGTGCCCATAAATTCATAATGTTTAGCAACTTGCCCTGTGTGATCAGTAAAAATTGGCATAGTAAGTGAAAAACGCTCTTTAACCTTAGCAACAGCGTCTGCATCATCATTGAGATCAATATTAATAGCCACAAATTGAATTTTATCGCCATATTGCTCATATGCATGCTGAAAATGTGGCATTTGCTCCATACATGGCTTGCACCAAGTCGCCCAAAACTTTAAGTAAACGGGCTTCTTGCCTAAGTAACTGTCAAGTTTAACTATTTTCCCCGCTTCATTTTCTAACATCAGGGGAGCTGTATTTGCTGATATGCTTTTGCTTACAAGCAACAAGCCTGTTAGTAGTATCAGGGGTATAAACTTATATTTCATTGTGCGTCCCTTAAATAAAATCTATCTTAAGTTTAAGGTAAGAGAAAATATTGTAAATTTTCGACATCTTCTTACTCAATATGATTTTACTGATTTATCACAAAGTAGGGTTTTAAAAATACAACAACACAATTAATGCCTACATAAAATAACACTAAACTTTTTATAGGTTTGAAACGTATTACACAAAAAAAGGAGTCATTATGAAAAATGAGCTAGACGGTAAATTGATCCTCTCAGTGTATGAAAAAATCATTCAACACGGTGAAGATCATGAAGATGGAAAGCTTTATGAGGGTATTTGCGCTTTTTCGGATATCGATGGTTATACGGTCTATCTAAAAGGCAGTGGCGTGTTACTGCGCTTTGGTTTTCACAATACTTATCACCTTGACTATCAACATGAAAAGAACAAAGAGGACTTTTTAAGAAAGTGCTTTATATCGCTGATAAGGAACTGTAAAGAAGTAATGAAACGACGGGTAAAAGCTGAGTCAAAGCAACAGCAGGCGTTTATTAACCAAGTTATTAATGAGCTAAAATCTAACCCAGATAAGTTAGATATCATTCGCGAAAATCTTAGTTACTATCGTGAACAACAGTTCCTCAAGCGTGGCTTTTTGCTTGCTATTGAGCGTTTTGATTGGGTATTTGAAGCAAGTAACGATGTAGAGCAAATCTGTGCGCAAATTCTAGCCGATGATTACATTGGCAAACGTTTGCGCCGCTATCCCTTGCTGTACAAGGGCATTTTGGAACGTACCTATTAGTTCTCCCACCGCTAAAACATGATCTGTCCGGTAAAAAATGCTAGGTTAGCGCCATTTTGAAATAACGAGAACTGGACATGTCAAAAACTATAAACTCTCACAACACCCATGAAGGTGGCAATAATGGGTTGTTTAACCGATTTTTAGCAACCGTTGAATTTTTGGGTAATATGCTCCCCCACCCTATCACTTTATTTGCAATGTTCTGCGTTGCTATTATCGTTTTTAGCGGCATTGCCGATTGGTATGGTTTAAGCGCTATCGACCCACGCCCTGAAGGCGCTGCTGGTCGAGACCCTGATGGTGTTATTGAAGTTGTCAGCCTACTTAGTGCCGAAGGCCTGCAGCGTATCGTTACTGGCCTTGTTACGAACTTCACCAGCTTTGCACCACTTGGTACGGTATTAGTCGCTTTATTAGGTGTAAGTGTTGCAGAACACTCAGGTTTACTCTCTGCTGCTATGCGCGGCATGGTAATGGGCGCATCTAAGCGTTTAGTTACTTTTATGGTGGTGTTTGCTGCGATTTTATCAAATACGGCGTCTGAGCTTGGTTACGTCGTACTTATTCCATTAGCAGCCATGATATTCCACAGCCTTGGTCGTCACCCTCTTGCCGGTCTTGCTGCGGCATTTGCCGGTGTTTCTGGTGGTTACAGTGCCAATTTATTACTCGGTACCATTGACCCGCTACTTGCTGGTATCACCACGCCAGCAGCACAAATGATTGATCCAAATTATCAAGTTGGCGCTGAAGCAAACTGGTATTTCATGATGATTTCGGTATTTTTAATTGCCATTTTAGGTACGTTTGTTACCGAGAAAATCGTTGAGCCGCGCCTTGGTAAGTACAACCCTGATGAAGCAAGCAACGATTTGCCTAAAAATGATATTGCCGGTTTAACCGATAAAGAAAAGTCAGGACTAAAATGGGCGGGTGTGTCACTGTTAGTGGTGTCACTATTACTTGCTTGGACAATTGTTCCTGAAGACGGCATTTTACGTAATCCAGAAACAGGCCTTGTGGCACATTCACCATTTTTAAAAGGCATTGTGGTATTTATCTTTGTGACTTTTGGTATTCCGGGTTTTGTTTACGGCCGCGCTGTTGGCACCATGAAAAACGATAAAGATGTCATCGATGCCATGAGTAAAAGTATGAGCTCGATGGGTATGTACATTGTGCTGGTTTTCTTTGCAGCACAGTTTGTTGCCTTCTTTAAATGGACCAACCTAGGCACAATTTTAGCCATTAACGGTGCTGCTCTTTTACAAGCATTAAACCTAACTGGCCCTGAAGTATTCGTGCTATTCATTTTAATGTGTGCATTAGTAAACTTAAGCTTAGGTTCTTCATCTGCACAATGGGCTGTAACGGCCCCCATCTTCGTACCAATGTTAATGCTAATCGGCTATGCGCCAGAGACTATTCAAGCGGCGTACCGAATTGGTGACTCGGTTACTAACCTTATCACCCCGATGATGAGTTACTTTGGTTTGATACTGGCTGTTGCGACTAAGTATAAGAAAGACATGGGGATTGGTACATTGGTTGCGACCATGCTTCCTTACAGCATGATCTTCTTTGTTGGTTGGGTCGCGTTATTCTACTTATGGGTATTTGTTCTGGGTTTCCCAGTTGGCCCTGAATCACCGATTTACTATCAGCCTTAAAGCGCTTCTTAAAGGTGTAAAAAAGCCAAGCTTTGAAGCTTGGCTTTTTAATGTTTATCGATATGTTCGATAATAACTGCGTCTTATCATTGTCAATGCGAATAATAACAAGATTAAGCTCATTGGCAGCGTACCACCGCCACTGGTTTTATGTTCTACACTCACCTGCTTATACGCTTTAACAACCACATTAAATTGTCCTTGTGTTGTTCCGCCATCACCATCTGAGATAACAAAGGTGACTGTGTCAGTACCTTCAAAACCTGCATTTGGAGTATAGGTAATCGTCCCATCATCGTTAATGACCACACTGCCATTCTCTGCTGTGGCTGAAATTATAGTGAAGTCATTATTATCTTCATCTGTCACATTTGCCAAAATATCAATCGTGACTGGACTTTGATCATCGGTGCTAACATCAATGATGGCATCTATCATCGGCGCTTCATTGGCTACGACGTCAACTATCACTGTCGCAAAATCAGCCCCTCCCTGACTATCTGAAATGCTATAACTAATCGTTGCAATTCCTAGGTGCTCTGCTTGCGGGACAAAATAAAGTAAATTATTAACAATACTTACTTCACCAATGTCTACTGCTGCGGATGTCAGAATTAACGAATCATCATTCGCATCTGTGTCATTCGAGAGTACATCAAGATATGTACTAATGTTGCGTTTAACCCTAACCATATCATCTTCAGCAACCGGTTGAGTATTTGTACTCATTGTACTGGCAATACCACTTGGATCTTCGATGATACGATTTACTTTTCCGTCGGCGTCATTTGGGCCACCGTCTTCAATAGTAAGTTGAACACACCAATGTCCTTCAGTTAATCCTTGGGTATACTGAGCATCATGTGGTGGTGGACAGAAGCCTTCTGCACCAGGTGCTGATGCAATACTATTGCGACTATCTACGACAAACTCAGTCCATCCGGTATGCATTAGCTTACGATATACAGCATTGCTCGGAATAGGTGCAAACTGAGCTATAACAATGCCGACTGACTGACCCGCTACGGGGATTTGGCTAACGTTAAAGTCAAAGACTCCGCTAGCATAATCAAATCCAGCATCTGCTGTGGCACCTGAACCATAATTTCCGTAATGCAATACTTCTTGCACTGACACTCCGGTATTGGTGCCATGTGCTACAAACGCTACATGACCTAGGCTAAGTTGCAAACCTGGCTCGGTTTCCATTAAGAATAATTCACTTTCGTTCAGTTTTTCTTGTACAACGTTGAGCGCTAACGAATCAGCATCTAAATAATCAGGTATGCCATCATTATCAGCATCCCCGTAACCTTCTTCATTATCAGGAATACCATCAAAGTCAGTATCTTCAGAAGATAATTGAGGCATTGAATCAACAATAGTCAGTTCTAATAGTGAAGAACCCGCTTGTTGTCCGTCAAACACGCCGACTTCAAATTGATACGTCCCTAGCTCAAGAAGTTGTGGATCAAAAGTAAAACTCTCTTCAACACTGTCAGTATCGACAATGGCACTATCAGACGTTAACCAACCATATATGTGTGTATCGGTTAGGTTTGCATCCGTTACTAGTGTCGTTAACGTTACATCACCACCTTGTCTATTTATGATTCGCGTCACTATCCCTTGCTGATTTGCAAAGACCTCAATGCTTGGCGCAACATTCCCCTCTTCGATGGTAAGAGTATGCTCACCTAATGGACCGACAACAGCATTCTCAGGCGTTGAAAACTGAAGAACCAGTGTTTCAGACCTCTCATCAATGTCATCAGATGACACGTTAACAATCAGACTCGCTTCACGTTGCCCTTTTTCAAATCTAAATTCACCTTCAACTAGGTCATGGTCTGCACCCTCTAGCGCATCTCCAGATACTGTATATGGCACAACCACTGGGTAGTTAACGGCATCACCATTGAGAATTGCTTTAATAGAAACGGCCGTCCCCTCAGTTGCAGTTTGATTTTTACTAAAGTTAACCTGAGGAATAACATTGATTAACTGCGTTGCAGAAACTTGATCATCGCCTTCCCCGGCGCTCCAAATCACAGTGTGAGTCCCCGGTGCAAAGAAACCTTTTGAGCTTGCGGTGACACGAACTGGGTTACCCAGTGCATCCTTCGCAATAGCAGTGCCCATATTCACTTTGGTGAAAAGACCTTTAGATGCAATTGTTTTGTCTTCTGGTGCTGTAATCGTAATTTCAGCTGCCGTAGACACAACAGATACCACCAATGTGACTTCAACCACTTCACCATTTGAATCTTTAATTTGATAAGTAATTACAACATCAGCATTCAAGCCAACTGGGGCTAAGTACTCTAGTTTGTTATCGACAATGCAGATCGTGCCAGCACTCACGGTTGCCTTAACAAGAGTAAGTTCATCACCGTCAACATCAATATCGTTTGCGAGCACATCAAGCACCACATACTCATTTAAATCCGCATTGACGGTAAAGTTATCTGGCATAGACACTGGCGCATCATTGATTGCGTTAACGACAATAGTCACTGTCGCAATATTAGAGTCCAGCATGCCATCCGATACGGTGTAACTGAAACTATCAGTACCATTGAAGTCAGCGTTTGGTTGATACACCAGATGGTTTGCATCCATTATCAATGTACCATTACTCACAGGTGTCACAAGATTAAGCGTAAGCTCATCACCGTTTTCGTCAAAATAGTTTAGCGAAAAGGTAATGCTTTCATCTTCATCCATGCTGAACTGTTCGTCATGGGTAACCGGTGCAACATTCGCGATAATGACAACACTGGTTGCATCTGAGGTAAAGGTTTCTGTATTACCATGGCCATCAACATAGGTTACGACAACTGTGATTGTCGCGCCAATATCAGCTTCGGTTAGCATGTACTCTGCAAGCGTTGCACCAGTAATGATTTCGCCGTTACGCATCCATTGGTAGGTAAACTCACCTACGCCATCTGGGTCTTCGATTGTCGACTCAACAGCTAAGGTTTCACCTTCTTTTGCTTCACCAGTAATACTGATCCCGCCCGTGGCTTCATCGTTAACATCGGCCACTGTGATAGCAAAGGTTTGAGTATCGGTTAATCCTCCTGCATCAGTGGCAACTAAGTTGATAGTATGAGTACCTACATCATCATTACTCGGCGTACCGCTTAGCTCGCCTGTTGTAGGATCAAAATCAAGCCAACTTGGCAGCTCTAGCGCACTTAATTTATAGCTATCTGCACTGTCTATATCTTTAACAGTAACAACATAGCTATACGCTTCATCTTGTGTAGCCGACGTGACTGGGTGAGATTCAATAACAGGCGCATCATTGACTGCTAACACGGTGATAGTCACTGAGGCTGTGTTTGACTGTGCACCTTCATTATCAAGTACAGAGTAAGTAAATGAATCAAAGCCCACATAATTGCTAATAGGCGTATAAGTAACTGTACCATCTACATTATTGGTAATATGACCAAATGCAGGGTTTGTTACAATATTCACTGAATCCTCATCAAGGTGACCATCAATGTCTGAATCATTCTGCGTCACATCAATAATCACGCTCTCATCTTCATTGGTCTGGATCACATCATTATTTGCCAATGGTGCATCGTTAACAGCTGTCACCGTAATGAACACCTCTGCATGGTTTGACCAAAGGCCTAAATCGTCTTTAACACGATAAGTAAATGTGTCTGCTCCATAACTATTACTATCTGGTGTGTAACTGAGCACGCCATTGTTCACTTGTACATTACCGTGTTCAGGCTGTGTAACAACTTCTAGACTCGTCTTATCAAGGGTGCCATCAACATCGCTATCGTTACCTAACACATTGATATTATGAGATGTGTCTTCAAGTAATACGGCGGTGTCATTTTGTGCAACTGGCGCATCATTCACACTATTTACCGTTAAAGTGACTGTCGCAATATTTGACATTAAAGACTGATCATCTTTGACACTATATTCAAAGCTATCAGTACCAAAGAAATCTGAATGTGGTGTAAAGCGGATTGTGCTTAACTCTTTATTGACAGTTAGCTCGCCATGCTTAGGGGCTTTCGTGATCGTTACATTCCCTATAAGCAACTCACTATCAACATCAATATCGTTGTCAAGAATAGACAACTCAATTGATGTATCTTCATCAAGTACACCTAAATCATTGGTCGCCACTGGTGCATCATTAACTTCACCGATAGTCACTAAAACACGTGCAATATTTGACACTGCACCTGCTTTATCTGCAATACGATACGTAAATGTATCGCTACCATTAAAGTTAGACGCAGGCGTGTAAACAATGCGCTCGTTTTGGACATTTGCTTGACCATTTTCAGGTGCAGAAACGACTACTAAGCTTGATAAGTCGAGTGAGTCTCCTTCGTCAATATCAGCATCGTTTAGTGCAACATCAATTTCAATGGCCATGTCTTCTTCGGTCATCGCGCTATCGCTATTTGCAAGAGGCGCGTCATTAACAGGATTAATAGTAATGGTCACCGTCGCCACATCTGAACGGCCATGCTCTATGTCATCGACTGTATAGCTAAATGTATCGGTCCCGTGAATATTCTCATTTGGCGTATAAGTGATCACACCATTTGCCGTATTCAAGCTAGTTTGACCTTGTGTTGGCGTTGTAACAATCATCACGCTTGCTGGGTTTAGCTTACTATCGACATCACTGTCATTGGCAAGAATATCAATCGCAACACTGTTATCTTCATCGACACTGGCGATGTCATTTTGCACATCAGGTACGTCATTCACGTTCTCAACCGTAATAGTGAAAGTTTGCTCAACCGTTGCATTGGCACTGTCAGTGACGGTTAGCGTCACAGAGTGCACACCGACATCATCATTGCGAGGCGTACCAGTAAGCACACCTGTTGAACGGTTAAACACCAACCAGTCAGGGTAGTTTGTTGCTCCATACTTCAAGGTATCATCTTTATCGATATCGCTTGCGTTCAAGGTATAGATATAACGATTATCCTCCGTTGCCACTGTAATTGGCGTTGAAGAAATCACCGGCTCGTCATTCACGTTTACAACCGAGATAGTGAATGATTGATTATCAAGTGCATTAGCACCGTCTTTGACGCTCAAAGTAACAGCATGCTCACCCACATCATCATTGCTTGGTGTTCCAGAAAGTACGCCCGTTGATGGGTTGATCGTCAACCAATTAGGGAGCTTCGTTGCCGCATACGTTAGGGTATCACCTTTGTCAGCATCCTTTGCTGTTAACGTGTAACTATAAAAACTGTCTTCGGTTGCCGATGTGATTGGCACAGAAGAAATTTCCGGCGCGTCATTCACATTTTCAACCGTAATAGAGAATGATTGCGAAACAGATGCGCCAGTACTGTCAGTAACAGTTAAAGTAATGGCATACGTACCAATGGTATGCTTATTTGGGGTACCATACAGTTCGCCCGTAGACCTTGTAAAGCCTAACCATCCAGGGATCTTCGTTGCTGTATAAGTCAACGTATCGCCTTTATCGATATCGCTCGCAACAAGGGTGTAGCTGTATGGCTGGTCTTGTGTTGCTGCTCTAATCGGCGTGGAAGAAATCACAGGCTTGTCATTCACGTTTTCAACCGAAATCGTGAATGATTGAATGTCACTTGCATTTGCCTGATCGGTCACTGATATAGTCACCGTATGATCACCTACATCATCATTAGTCGGTGTACCCGCCAGCAGACCGGATGGGTTTAGTGATAACCAGCTTGGTAATTGGGTCGCTCTGTATGTAAGTGTATCGTCCTTATCAGCATCAGATACTGTCAGTTGATACGAATAAAGCGTATCTTCTGTTGCTTGAGTCACCGCAATTGATGAAATACTCGGCGCGTCATTTACACCAGTCACCGTAATCGTGCCATTCACTGGCGTTATACTATTGCTGCCATCAGTTAAGTTAAATGTAATACCCAGTGAGCCAGAAAAATTAGCCGCTGGTTTAAATGATAAACTTGCAAGTGTAGCGGTGACATCCGCGAGCGACCCACTGACTGTTAGTGTCGCATTGTCATTATTATAATTAACGACGGCACTACCACTCGCCGCGCCTGCTAGTAAGCCAGATGTGTTATTAGCAAGTGTAATTGTCAGGGTAACATCATCACCCTCTTCATCGGTGATTTGATAATTATCGAATAGTAAGCTTGCGTCACTGTCTTCTGCAACAGAAAGCGCATAACTATCAAATACTGCTCGGCTGGATTTCAAAACCGAAGCCTTATAATCATCAGCAGAATCATTAAAAGAAATGTACAAGCTGTCGTCACTCGCAATCGCGAATCCATACTGATAAGCTTTACCTGATCTTACACCTAGGGGAGATACCGTATGCCAGCTTGTGCCATCAAAACTCGTCACCCTCACCTCAAAGCCCTCAGTTCCATTCTTATAAGTCCTATTCGTATAAGCGACATGAGGTCTATTGTTACTATCAAACTCAATATCGGGTGTATATTTATTTTCTGCAGAAAAACCTCGTTCTCCTACTAAAACCCAATCTGTGCCATCGAATTTTCTTACAAAAATTTCAGACGAATTAGCATTTACAAAGTAAGGCGTATTATTATTTAAAGCAAAGTTAGAGCTATAAACATTTCCAAGGGAATCGACAGGACCAACAGGCACCCAACTATCATTCACAAATTTTTTAACATTGCCAAACCACTTGTCGTTTCTTTTATCAACATATGCAAGGAAAGGTGTGTCATTGTCATCAAATGCAAGTGAGATAAACCTTGCATCTCTAGGCGTAACATTCATCCCACCGACAGTCTGCCAATTTGTACCATCCCACTTTTTAACAATTGCTTTGTTAAAATAACGACTATCTTGATAAGCAACATATAGGTTGTCTGCACTATCAATTGCGATTGATAAATAATTAGTTTCGTCTAAATTGACTGGTCCCCCACCTATGGTTTGCCAACTTCCGTTAATAAACTTTTGAACGACGGCTTTACCACCAAGTGATATATCACTATAGATAATATGCGGGACATTGTGACTATCTATCGCCATTTTTAATCCACTAGTAATTCCAGTATGGAAACGTTCAGGCCCTACATATTGCCAAGAATCACCCTCTAATTTCATTCCTGATAATACATTACGGTCATTGAACCTGTCTGTAAAAGCCACATAGGGAATATCATGACTATCTAACTCAAGGCTAACAGAAAAGGCAGCCGCTATAGAAAAACCTGTATTACCCGCAAAATCCCATTTTGGTTTAGTGACCATCACTGGCGCATCATTTGTTAATGAAACAGAAATAGTAAAGTTTTGATTGGTAACTGGCTCAACACCATCTTCCAAGCCATCGGCTAGGTCAAATGTAAAGTTATCAGAGGTAGTCTCCGAGCCATTGTGTTTGTAATAAAGGTTTGAATCATCCAGCGTTTGTTGAGTAAACGTGTCATTTACAGCAAGCGCTTCGCCTGAGTCTAAGCTGCCGTTATCATTGGTATCAACAAACAAACTACCATTACTTGGCACAGATTTAAGCGTAAATATAAGTCCTGTACCTGAGTCATCGGCATCTGTAGCGGATAAGTCAAGCGCAGAAATTACTTTTACAGCACCTTCAGCGATTGAAAGGCCTTTATTAGTGCTAATAGACGGCGCTTTGTTAGGTGTAACAACGTTAAAGGTTAAAGTGACAGGCGTGGCGCTCTCTGTGCCATCAGTCAGTTCGTTAGTGAATGTGAATTCACCAGTATAGTTACTATCAAGAGTAAAGGTTAAATTTTTGATTGTTGCTTTTACATCACTAACACTTCCAGAGACTGTTAATACACCGCTGCTTGGCTCGTAGTTATAATCAGCCCCACCGCTTGCATTACCTGAAAAGCTCCCTGCGTTGGTATCCGAAAGTGTAATCGTTAATACCACGTCGTCGCCGTCTTCATCAGAAACTCTCATATCCTCAAACGGGTCTCCGATTGAATCTCCTTGATTGATCGTTAAAGATGAATCTGAAAAAGATTTTGTTGCATATTTCATTACGCTACTAACAGATGTAGAGCTACCCTCAGAATAAATAACATAGGGTGTATTTTGGCTGTCAAGGACAATTTGGTTTTTATCTGTATCTCCTGCAGCGAAACCTCTTTCTCCAACAAACTGCCAAGTGTCATTTTGATAACTTACTACGCTGCCACCACGAGGTTCCACCCCTCCATCATCAAAAAATATAATTGGTGTGTCGTTTTTTCCTAATACAAGATCAGAGTGTCCAACTTCACTTTCGATAATATTTTCACTAAGCGTAGCCCAAGTTGTGCCATCAAATTTATAAACGCCAAGCCCAACAGTTCTATTGCTTGAGTTTCGGGCGCTCAAAAAAATATTATCATCACTATCAAATACAATAGACGGCGAAATTACTGGATAAATTGTTAAACTAGTATTATCAATATACTGCCAGAATGAGCCATTAAACTTCATCACACTAGCTTCTGAGGAAGCTTGAGAGGGATCTATAAATGAAATGTGAGGAGTATTTAAACTATCAAAAACAAGTTCAATATTGGTCGCAAGTGATGGAGTAAACCCCTGAATACCAACATTTACCCAGTTAGTGCCATTATATTTTTTTACAACAGCTTTACCTTCAAAATTATAATCGCTATATGCAATATGTAAAACTCCATTATTATCAAACGCTAAACTATTATATGACATATAGCCAGCGGAAACAGAAGAGCCTACATCATTCCATTTAGTTCCATCAAAGCTAAGCACTCTTAAAAACCGTTCAGAACCGACTTTATCAGTGAAACAAATGAACGGGGTATTATTGCTATCAAAAGTTATATCTGTGTAAGAAATATTAATTCCATCTGCAATACCCCCAGCTCCAACCTGTTCCCAATCGATACCATTGAATTTCAAAACGCTAACTATTGATGTTTCTACAAAAATTACCCATGGTATGTCATAAGCATCCACTTTAATTTTTGCATAATTCTTAGCGAATTGGCTTTTTGCGAACTTTGCACTACCTACAAACTCCCACTCACTGCCTGAAAAGCTAGGCACAGCATTCGATTTTGAAACTGTTAATGTATCATCCTTTTTGACGTTTCTATCTGACAAAGAAGGATTATCATCATCCAACACAGCGGTACCGCCTTCAACACTTTGAGTAATGACCACTCTGTCATACGGGATACTCGTTTCATCGCTTATTAATTGTCGTAAAGTACCAATACTGTCACTG
Source organism: Pseudoalteromonas sp. S1650 (assembly GCF_005887195.1). Taxonomy (NCBI): domain Bacteria; kingdom Pseudomonadati; phylum Pseudomonadota; class Gammaproteobacteria; order Alteromonadales; family Pseudoalteromonadaceae; genus Pseudoalteromonas; species Pseudoalteromonas sp. S1650. Next base: position 63,692 of record NZ_PNDF01000028.1, read on the forward strand.
GGCTCTACATCAAGCGTAAAGGTTTTACTAGGAGCGATAATTGTAATTGGCATAGCCAATATCGACATGGGCGCAATAAGTGCGACTAAGTATAAATATTTAATAATTGTTGATAACATGGCATTTTAATCCTGTAGAAACTTCAAGCTGTTTGCTAATTCACGATGAGTGGTTTAGTAAGTAGACTCAGCTATTCCTTGAGATAATTAAAAATGTACGCCCCCTGCATACATATGGAGTTGATTAGTTAAACTGATACTTAGCGCCAATTGAAAACATTGACGTTGAGTAATCATCTAACCTAGCTTGGTCGTAACTTAAGAAAAGTAGAGTATTTTCAAATATTGAATAGCTGATTTCACCGCCAAAAGTCACACTATTGCCGCTGCGTTTCGCTTTAAAAACATCTGATGTATTGATTTGATATTGGTAATCTTGTTGCCAATCAAGGTACCCAAGTTTACCTGTTAGTGATAGCTCATTTGTTAGAGGCAATGATGCTAAAACAACTAGGTGTGGCCCCTTTGCAGATTCAGGGTAAGTTGCTTGCATTACATCATGAAAATTGTCTAAATCAGTCACCTCTCCTGTTAAACGAAAATTTCTATCGCCAAAATCTAAATAACCCAGTTGGACTGAAAATATAGAATCTAGCTGATATCCGAATCCTAGTTGATAACCTACGTCAGCATCTTTCACTGATAAGTTTTCATAATTGACACTCTGTGCAACAAGCTCATTTTTAACAGCGTCTGCCTTAAAATCAGTCGAAGCGTGGCCTATTTGGCCATACAAATACCAATTATTTTCTTTAGCTTGCCCATCTGTACTGAATAGTGAGCCACTAGAAAAAAGAATCAGTATAAAAGCCCATGAAAAACAACTTGAACTTTTAGTTAAAAAGTATTTATGGTTCAAAATAAAGCACTCTCTTAATCTAATTAAACGGGCACAGAATTGATTTAAATACAATAATATGTAGATTTAAAAGTCAGAATATCAACTCTGCATTTATGTTTTACATTAGATGAAAAGATGAGTGATCCGAATCAGAATCTTCCTAAATTTATGAGCTTATGAAATTTCCGACAGACATTGTTATTAGTTATTTGGTGATTTTGAATAATTGACAAAAAATCAATTCTAAATAACTAGTCATAGTTTGAACTAAATGGGCTATTATTATTCATAAAATAATGATTCCCGCTTTATTAATGAAAAATAGCTATAGATTTAAATTTATTTTTTATACCCCTATTATTTTCTGCATCTGCTCAGCGGTTTTTGCAAACCCGACTAAGCAGCTCGAATCGGCCTTTGCCACGTCGTTGGTTTTAACCGATGGTGATAGTATTACCTTGGGTTTTGGTGATTTTGATCCACAAACACTGTTTGACTCGCAACATGCCAACAAAGATGAAGACAGTATTGCGCTTAGAAAAGAACTCAAACTCTACAGTATTCCTTACACTTGGCAGCTTGATGAGCCTGTTTATCAACACAAATTAAGCCTGACCAGCAAAGTAAGCTATTTAAATCAATCAGATTTCATTTCGCTTTTTGATAATGTGGCTGACGACTATATTTCAGAAACAGTGTATAACGGGATGATCGGTTTTAATGCCGAAAAAGCACTTGGCTCTAAATGGTCATATCAATTTGGTTTTAATACTCACTACTTACATTACAACAATGATTATGAGTACAACTCTCCCGAGTCTAGACGTAATCTTAAACCTTTAGCTGAGAATCTTTACACCAACCTCAATAGTAATGCACTCGTGATAAACCCAAATGCCACCATGATCTATCGCTTACCTAGGCATTGGGGCTATTACGAGTACAAACTTAACTTTAATTATTACTATGGCTGGGCACTCTCTCACCCTGATGGAATAAATAATGCGGCGCCTGAAACATGGCGCACACTCAATGGTATTAAAGCTAAATTTAACATGTTCAAAATCGGGGTTTTTGAGCAAGCTTTTTACATCAAAGGCCAACGTATCGATTTAGGCGGCGATAGTCGGGTAGCATTTGGGACCGATCACTTTTATGAATACGGTATTGGCTTTTTATGGGATAGCAGAAAATGGACGTCATGGTTCGATAACTTTGGTATTGGTATCAACATTCATAATGGCAGTAGCCTAGATGGCGCTGCTATTGTCTTGTACTTTAATGAAATTTAAGTCCAATATAAAAACACAAACTGAGCAAACCGACTATATTATTAGACATACTTAGAATTCAAGGAAGATTATATGAAACATCACCTCGCAATTGCATGTTCATTGCTTGCCTTAACGGCTTGCGATAAAACCTCTGAACAAACAGCTAAAACGCTTCCACTGCAAGTGAGTGCAGCAGATACCATTTATTATGGTGGTGATATTCTTACAATGACTGGCGATGCACCAGAGTATGCGCAAGCAATCGCAACACAAGGCGACAAAATTATCTTTGTGGGTGATAAAACTAAAGCCCTTGAGCATAAGTTTGGTAAAACGAAGCTGATTGATTTACAAGGCAAGACCCTAATGCCTGGCTTTGTAGATGGCCACAGTCATGTGTACGCGGTAGGCTTACAAGCCATGGTAGCCAATGTATTACCTAGTCCAGATGGTGATGCTAACAGCGTTGAGCAAATCGTTAATATTCTCACAGCTGCACAGAACAACCCTGATTACACCACTTTTATTGAAAAAACCGGCGCTATCTTAGGATTTGGATACGATGATGCTGAGCTTGATAGATACCCTACAAAAATGGACTTAGACCGAGTTAGCACCGAAAAGCCTGTGATCATCATTCATACCTCAGGGCACTTAAGTGTGGCAAACACTAAAGCGTTAGCCATGGCTGGCATCGATGAAAACACAGAAAATCCTGACGGCGGGATAATTCGTCGCATGACAAACTCACAAGAGCCCAATGGGGTGCTCGAAGAAAACGCGCACTTTGGATTACTGTTCAAACTGATGAAATCTGTTGATCCTGATTTACAAGATTTAATGCTGCAAGAAGGGCAAAAACTCTATACAAAATACGGCTACACAACGGCCCAAGAAGGACGTGCTACCCAAGAAGCTTATGACTCGATGGTAAGAGCATCAAAGGCAGATAAATTCGTGATTGATATAGTTGCCTATGCCGATATGGCCACCAGCAGCGGATTTATGGACTCAGCCTATAACAGTAAAAACTACACAAATCATTTTCGCATTGGGGGTGTAAAACTTAACTTTGATGGCTCACCGCAAGGTAAAACCGCTTGGTTATCTCAGCCATACTTAAAAGCCCCCGAAGGCCAAGAGCAAGGTTATGCAGGCTACCCTACTTTTAATAATGAGCAAGCTTATCAGTATATTGAAACGGCCTTTGCCAATGACTGGCAGGTAATGACGCATGCAAATGGTGATGCCGCCATTGAGCAGTTTTTAAATGCCGTTGAAAGTGCCAATAACAAGCTCGGCAAAAAAGATCGCCGCCCTGTACTCATTCATGGTCAAACAATTCGACAAGATCAGGTAAATCGTCTTAAAGAATTAGGCATATTTCCATCGCTCTTCCCAATGCATACGTTTTATTGGGGCGACTGGCATGTAAATTCAGTGCTAGGTCACCCCCGTGCCGATTTTATTTCACCCACTCAAGCTGTTCGCAAACAAGGATTAATGTTTAGCACCCATCATGATGCACCAGTCGCCCTACCTGATGCACTACGTGTATTAGATGCAACGGTTAACCGCACAACCCGTACAGATCAAGTATTAGGGCCAGAGCAACGTGTTTCTGTGTATACTGCACTACAAGCAATGACCACATGGCCTGCGTATCAACATTTTGAAGAAAGTTCAAAAGGGCAATTAAAACAAGGGATGCAAGCAGACTTGATAATTCTTGATAAGAATCCGCTAAAGATAAAGCCTGTAGAGCTACATAACTTACAAGTGTTAGAAACCATTAGTCGTGGTGAAACCGTCTACAGCAAAAATTAAACACACTTTAAGGAGTAAAATGAATAAGTTCATACAATTAGCCTGTGCTGCGCTGCTGTCTTTTTCTGCATTTGCAGCACAAACCGTTACTACAAAACTGGATATTTTAAATCTTAAGGCGCAGTCTGAGAATGTGCTAACTTCTGGGCAGCCAAGTCAAACGGATTTTGCCAAGTTAAAACAACTTGGTGTTCAGAACGTCATAAACCTTCGTGGTGATAACGAAACGAATTGGTCTGAGCAAGAGTTAGTCACTGAGCTTGGTATGAACTATTACCATATTCCTGTGCAATCTAAAGCTGATATTACCATTGAAAACGCTACGAAACTTCAGGCCTTACTCAATAAACAGCAACAGCAAACTACCTTACTTCACTGCGCGAGCAGCAACCGTGTCGGTGCTCTCGTTGCGCTATACAATGCGGTAACCTTGAAAAAGCCAATTGATGAAGCTGTTGAGATTGGTAAACAATGGGGCTTAAAAAGCCTTGAAGGGGTGGTAAGAAGCAAAGTTAACGAAGAGGTTGGTCAGCCATAAGCTGACCAACATATTAGTTTATATTGCTTTTTTCTGACTCTCTTGTTGTTTCTTGGCTTCAACTTGCTGGAACATTGAATCCACTAATTCGATAATTTTATCGTTTGCATCAATAAATTTATCCAAACCACCACCCGTTCGATAGCTTGCTTGCGCAATTGTTTTAGATTGGTCAACATTAGTGACCCAGATATTGGCATAGGCCATATAAAGAGCTAAATCCCAATGCCAGTTCGCAACATAAAATGCAATTGCATCACAACCGTCTGTGTTAGCAGTTGAGATGTCTGTTTGATACGCTTGGTGTTTCATAACATAGTTAGCCGGTATCACGCGTGTTTGCACGTTATGTTTTGCAAAACCTGTTTGCAATGATGTTACAACACCTTCTTTAACTGCTTGATGCTCTGCAATACACACAGTTTTTGGTTTTTCCGCTTCAAAACGACTTACATCCTGTTTCGCCGCACATCCAGCAAGGATAGTTACCGCAGCAGCAACAGCTGACATTTTTAAATATTTCATTATGATTTTCCTTTTTTATAATTACTTAGAGCTGCCATGCATAGCTTAGTTTAGTGAAAAAGGTACGCTCGTCACGCTCAAGACTTTTCAAAGAGTCGTCTTGATATCCTTTGTCTGAATAACCTAAGTAAAACAGCGTCTGAGAGTTAATTTTGTATGAATACACCAGCTGACTGCCATAATCGCGGTTAGTTTGACTGACATCAAATCGATAAGCTTCGTTGTTTCGATCGACATCTTCAAACTGCAAAACGAGTTTTAGCATTGAGCGCATATTAAATTTATAATAAACACGTAAATCAGTTAAATTTGCAGTATAAACACGATCATTTTGTTCGTTATCTAGATAGCTGTAACTGTGCTCTAGTTGAACCTGCCAATGATCGTTAATATCCCATGTCATCTCAGGTTCAATACGAACCATGGTACCTAAAGCTGCATTACTGTAATCAATTTTGCTGCCATATTGAGCATACAATAAGAATCGCACATCACGAATAGGTCTAAAACCACCGTAGATATAGCCTATATTTTGATTAAAGAACTCGCCGGCATAAAACTCATTACGATGAATAAAGCCAATTTCTGTTTGCGACTGCATCTTACCTTTAAAAGTAATAAAGCCATCGTATTCTTCTTCGAGTAAGTCGCCATTTTGTGCCCACGTTTTATCCCACTCAACATTGTAGCTGTACTCTGTGATTGCATCATCAGCATCACGATACCAAGTTTGCCCACCACCTAATTGTACTTGTTCGTAATCAACTTTAGCTTGGTAGCCTAAATCAGAGCGGTATTCTTTACCTATATTTTCGTAATTAGCGTAGACTTCGTAATCACGCTTAGTTCTAGTAAATTCAATAGCATAAGCTTGATCGGATTGATTCTTATCAACGCCATAATAATCAACTAAAAATTCTGAGTTAGTGGTATCTGTGCTTGCAACTTGATACTGCAAACTATCTGATTGGTTAAACCAATAACTACCATCAATCGATAACACGGTATTATGGTAATCATCATTTTCACGGTGAGTGCTCATCACACCAATTGTGCCTTTTTGGCCAATATCAAATTGATAACGCCCCGCTACTGCTTGCGTTTTATCTGCCAGATTAGCAAAGCCCGATCCTTGATTTGTCGGAAGTAAAACACTGGTATTCTGATCATCAGCGTACATAAAGCCATAGCTGTGCGCGCCGGTTTTACCTGTTAATTTTAAACCTACATCAGGTTCAGCAATCATTCGCGTATATAAAAGCTCTAGTTGGCTGGTATTAAAATAAGACGCACCATCTAAAAAGAATGGACGCTTTTCAGCATAATAAATTGAATAAGTGGTGTTTACATCAAGTTCGAGTGAGTCTGCCTCGACTTGCGAAAAATCAGGATTAATAGTGGCATTGATAACCGCATCTTGCGTCACACCCCAACGTAAGTCCAAGCCTGCTTCAGTATCAATATCGCCATTTTGCCAATCACCCGGCACTGTGTCTTTGCTATCATGACGAAGCGCAGTTAAATTGGGTGTAAGCTGAATATTTTGGCTTTCTGTCATGTTGGCAAAACCTGTGAGTTTATCAAACTGACAAAAGCTACATTTTACATCTCGGTCAAAACCAACGTTCGACATTTGATAATACACATCACGCGGGTAATTTCGCCATACTGCAAAACTCCACGTTAATTCGGCCTGGTCTTTTGGAAAGCGAAGTGCAGTGAATGGAATACGCATTTCAACAACATAGCCGTCCTCTGTTATTTGCCCTGCGCTATCCCAAATAGCATCCCATGATGGGTCTTCCACCCAATCATCAATATCTGTCATGCGCATATCACCTTGCGCACCCAATGGGTTTACATAAAACTCATAGCCAGTTCGCTCATCATTAAAAGTATCAATCATCAAGGCAACATTGTCGTCTTGCCAAAGTGTGTCGCGATCTCGAAGAGCGGCACGAATTTGCGAAGGATCATTATCTTTTGCAATAAAACCCACATACAAGTACTTGCCATCTTCGTACATGTAAGCATCGGTTTGCACGAGCGGTGTGCCTTTTTCGGTTGGTTCGTTCTGATATTTTAATGGCACTTTAGTGGCGTATTGCCAGTGTGGCTCATCCATCACACCATCAACGCTAATAGACTCTTTAATATGGGCAAGGGAGAACTCAGCCTTATCAAATGCATTAGCAGAAAAAGGCACACTAGCAACACTGAGTAAAAAAGTAGGGGCGATTATTTTATTTATTATTCTTTTTATGTACTGCATAAACATCCATTTAGACACTAACGCGTTAGAAACGCTACTTGACTGATTTCAAAGCGATTGTAATTCATCAAGGTACATTTGTTAATCTAATTTTGCATTTAACTGTATAAAAATTAACAAAACACTCCATTTGTACGATTAGCAGAGCCAAAAAAGCCCCATTGCCAAACAGCAATGGGGCTTTTTTATAGAAGCTCTTATCGTTTGTTATCGAAATTCATTACTTTTTAAGGCTTAATTTATTGCCTTTCAAAGATTTGCGAACATTTGCGATACGTGAACGATTCTTCGCACGCGCTTCACCCGTTGCCTGACCTGAAGCCTTATTTGTACGGCTACGGCGTAAATGCGACGGCTTTTTACCAATTTTATCAATCAGTACTTCACGGCTGCTTACTTCATAACCTGGTAAAACAACACGCTTGATGCGCTGTCCAATTAACTTTTCGATATCGAATAAAGTGTTTTCTTCCTCACGGCTCACAAACGAAATAGCTTGACCCGGCTTACCAGCACGACCTGTACGGCCGATACGATGCACGTAGTCTTCTGCAAGCCAAGGTAAGTCGATGTTAATTACACGTGGTAACCCTTCAATATCAATACCACGGGCAGCCACTTCGGTTGCGACTAATACGCGAACTTTACCTTCTTTAAATTCGCGTAAAGCGCGGCGGCGGTTACCTTGGGTTTTATCACCATGACAAACAACAGCTGGAATACCGTCAAGGTTAAGCTCCTTTACAAGCTCATCGGCAGTTTCTTTCATGTTTACGAAAACAAGTACTTGCTGCCAGTTTTTCTTTCCTATCAATTCAGATAAAAGCTCTTGCTTACGGCGCTCTTCTACAGGATACACAACGTGTTGCACTGTTTCTGCGGTACTGTTTGTTTGATCGACACGAATGATTTCAGGCTGCTTTAGTACTTTACTCGCAAATTGTTTAATTGCCGCAGGGAAAGTTGCTGAGAACAACAAGATTTGACGCGCTTCATCACAGCCATTAATAACCGTTTGCATATCGCTGATAAAGCCCATGTCTAGCATACGGTCAGCTTCATCAAGCACTAAATGCTTAACATTAGCTAAGCTGATGTTACCTAAACGAATATGATCAAGTAAGCGCCCTGGCGTTGCAACAACAATATCGACACCTGCTTTCAAATCGTTAGCTTGACCCGCTAGATTAATACCACCAAACAAGCACACTGTTTTGAGTTCAGTGTATTTTGCAAACGCTTTAAAGTTATTAGCAATTTGCTCTGCTAACTCGCGAGTAGGTGCAAGCACTAGTGCACTTGGTGCATTATTTTCGCTAACAGCTGATTCTGATAATTTTTGGATAAGTGGTAAAGCAAATGCAGCGGTTTTACCCGTGCCGGTTTGCGCACTAACAAGTACGTCTTTGCCTTTTCTTACTGCAGGAATTGCACTACGTTGAACGGGAGTAAGCGTTTCGAAATTAAGCTCTTCTAATGCCTGTAAAAGCTCAGAAGAAAAACTAAATGATTTAAAATTCATGCTGTATAACCTGCGGCCATCATATCAAGGGTCGCAAATTATACAGAAAAAAAATGACTTTAGTTAGTTATAACTTAACTAAAGTGCCTTTTAATGCCACACCAGCGATAAACGTACCCGCACCACATTGATATTCTGTTTGGCTAACAAACTCACGCTTCTTGTAATACGACTGAATATTTACAACTGCATTCATGCCTTCACGAACAGCACGCTCTTGTAATGCTTTTAAAGCACTGAGCATTACCCATTCACACGCCTCTCGGTCAGTTTTATTAAATGCATTGGTTTTCTTGTTGGTGATCACTTCACCATAAGTTGTTTTAATCGTGTTATGACTTTGATCAGCAAAATACAGCGGAATATCTAACAATGCTTGTTTCGCTTTGGTGGTTTCAAGTAATGCTTGTACAGGTAGTGTTTGTAAATCATCACGTGCAAAACTGTTTGCTGAAAACAAACAAGCTACTAAAACACATGCAAGGGTCAATAACTTCATTTAAAAATTCCTTCTATAAAATTTCCATGCAACGCCAAAACCGACCGAAACATTATAATCTTGCTTCACGAGTGGGCTTGCATCTTGTTGACTGTTAGCAAGATGGTGATATTTAACAAAACCACCTAACCAATACTTTGGTGTGTCAAAATGTACCCCAATTGATACATCAGCACCAGAAAAACCTGAACGACTTGAGTATGCTTGGCGAGTTTCATTGCTATGTAAGTCACTCACTCCATAGTAGTAATCAAGGTATTTATCGCTAGCAAAGTTGATATTGCCACGAAACGCTAATGAAAATTGTGAATCCGCTTTTTCGATGATCGGCACTCGATAATACACACTTGGCCCATAACGCCAGCCAATATCATCAATACCTGAGAAATCTGTCGCAATGGCTTTGCGTGCAAACAGGCTTAAATACAAGTGCTGTCTAGAATTTGGTTCACCTATTAAGTAGTAATTAAGCGAAGGCCCTAATTCAAACACCCAATCTAGATCATCCATACCTTCTCGGGCTTTGTTGTCTTCACTGTCAACTGCAAGACCTACGCTTGCAGATAAATCTAAATGGAGATTTTCTTGCTGCCACAAAAAGCCAGTGAAACTATTACGGTCTATGGCCATTGTGTCACTTTGATAACGAAAATAAGGCACAGGCAATAGGTATTGCTCACTTTCATCTGAACCTAAATAATGCGGGATATCTGCATAAAAAAGGCCTGCACCGAACTCCATTTTTGCAGTGCCCTTTTCTCCACTATCTTCTGCAGCATAAGCATTAAAAGTTAGAATAAATAAAATACTTATGATGCAGCGCTTGATCATGCTTGCCACTTTTTAAAAATTAACGAGGTATTGATACCACCAAACGCAAAGTTATTACTCATAATGTAATCTGTTTGCATTTCACGGCCATTGCCCTTGATATAATCTAGGTCAGCACACTCAGCATCGACATCTGTTAAATTAATAGTAGGTGCAAACCAACCATCATTCATCATATTGATACTCGCCCATGCTTCAATGGCGCCACACGCACCTAAGGTATGACCTAAATAACTCTTTAATGAGCTAATAGGTTTCTTGCCAAGGGCATTGAAAGTCGCTAGAGACTCCGCAATATCACCTCGATCTGTTGACGTACCATGAGCATTCACATAGCCAATTTGATCCGCTGTAAGCTGTGCATCATGAAGGGCCATTTCGATAGCCACTTGCATTGTTTCTGCGGTAGGTTGCGTAACATGTTGACCATCTGAGTTACAACCAAAACCGACGAGCTCCGCATAAATGGTTGCTCCACGGGCTAGGGCATGCTCATACTCTTCTAAAATGAGTGTGCCTGCACCTTCACCAATAACCAGACCATCACGATTTTGATCAAATGGTCGTGGCGTGCTTTTCGCAGCATCATTTTTTGTGCTGGTCGCGTACAAGGTGTCAAATACTGCGGCTTCTGTAATGCATAACTCTTCTGCACCACCAGCGACCATGGCTTTTTGGCGGCCATACTTAATCGCTTCGTAGGCATAACCAATACCTTGCGACCCCGATGTACAGGCAGAGCTGGTAGTGATCACGCGGCCTTTTAAACCAAAAAAGACACCCACATTCACAGGCGCCGTATGTGCCATCATCTGGATGTAACTGGTGGCCGTTACGCCCGTCATTTCACCGGTTTCCATCATTTTTGCAAAAGCCAGTAATGGTGGCGTTGACCCCGTTGACGAGCCAAAAGCAATCCCTGTAGAACCGTCGGTTAGACTTGGGTGGTCTAATAGCCCAGCTTCTTCTAAAGCAAGCTCTGTAGTTCGCGTCGACATCAAAGCAACACGCCCCATTGAGCGAACTTGTTTACGCTTATAATGGCTTGGTTTAGTAAAATGAGTAACAGGTGCCGCTAGTCGAGTGTTTAATTCTGGCGCCACATCCCAATCAGTCATGTACTGAACAGCATTTTCACCTTTTTGCAAAGCGGTTTTAAACTCGCCCCAGGTATCACCTAATGCTGTGATAGCAGACATGCCTGTAACAACAACGCGCTTCATTACACCATACCGCCATTCACAGAAATAACTTGGCGGGTGATATACGCAGCGTCATCGGAACACAAGAACGACACAGTGCCAGCTACTTCATTAACTGAACCCATACGTTTTAATGGAATCATTTTTAGCATTTCATCAACCGGTAAATCGTCTGTCATTTCGGTTTCGATTAACCCTGGTGCCACGCAGTTAACGGTGATCTTACGCTTTGCAAGTTCAAGCGAAAGCGCTTTGGTTGCACCAATAATGCCTGCTTTAGCGGCACTGTAGTTAACTTGCCCGCGATTACCAGCAATCCCTGACACTGACGCCATAGTGACAATCCGGCCACCTTTGCGAGCTTGCACCATTGGCATCACCGTTGGATGCACTACATTATAAAAACCGTCAAGGCCAGTACGGATCACTTTATCCCAGTCATCACCTTGCATCGCAGGGAACGCCATATCATTTGTGATACCAGCATTACAGATCACCCCATAATACGCTCCGTGCTCGGCAATATCAGCTTCAATTTGTTGTTTCGCACGCTCTCTATCGCAAACATCAAATTGCAATAGGCTTGCATGACGACCAAGCGCACTAATTTCTTCACAGGTTTGCTCTGCTTCAGCCACACCACTGCGACAATGAACAGCAATATCAAAGCCATCGTTAGCTAATCTAAGTGCGATTGCTTTGCCAATACCACGGCTTGAGCCGGTGACTAAAATACGTTTTGTCATTGATTTTCTCTTATAAACTGCATGGGGTCTTGTGGTTGAAACACATTGATTTTTGCTTCTGCTAAGCATGTTTCATCGCTGTGTATTTGACACTCAAATACACTTAACCCTGATTCTTCTTGATATAATTTTGTCACCGAGACTTTAAGCGTTTGCTCGTTTTTAAATACCGGTGCATAGGTTTTATATTTGCGCGTACCAATTAAAAAACCGATTTGTACTTCATTTCCTTTGTCTTTTGCCAGCGCACCCGCATAAGCTGCGATAGTTTGCGCCATATATTCACAGCCAATATAACTGGCAACCCCATTTAAGCTCTCGTCATAAAACGGGCTTTGTGAACTTATATCCACTTCACAGCAGCCTGACTCTTCGCTGTAACTAGATAGGCGATTGAGCAATATCATTGGTTCGCTATGAGGGACGACTTGCTCAATTTTATAGTGATTCATTTAGATGTCCTAGTACTACACTGACATTATTGCCACCAAAGGCAAACGAATTTGATAAACAGGTGTTAATTTCTGCCGTTTCTGGTTGTGTTAATAAACCAATTTCAGCCAATGATTCGTCTTTTATAACCTGATTGCATACTAATTGATTAAACTCTGGGTAAGCCAAATAAAGCCAACATAATCCAGCTTCTAAAGCACCTGCAGCGCCTAAGGTGTGGCCGGTCAAATGTTTAGAAGAGCTCACTTTAGTATTTTTGCCAAATACCTCACTGATTGCCAGAGATTCCATGGCATCATTTTGCGGTGTAGCTGTTCCATGGGCATTAATGTAGTCAATATCTGAAGGTGTTAAATTCGCGTCTTGCAATGCCATTGTCATAGCTGCGATTGCACCAGAACCGTCTGCAATCGGTGCTGAAATATGGTGAGCGTCAGAGCTTTCACCACCACCTAAAAAGGCAATGCTTTGTTTTGTATGCTGCTCTTTACTCATAACAAATAACGCTGCGGCTTCACCAATATTGATGCCTGACCTGTCGTCACTAAACGGCTTACAAATTTCATCGCTGATAGACGATAACGAATCAAACCCATTAATAGTGAGTTGGCACAAGCTATCTACCCCACCACAAATTACTACATCGGCTAAATCAGCACTGAGTAAGGCGCGCGCACTAATAAGCGCCTTGGCACTTGAACTACACGCAGTTGAAATGCTGTAACTTGGCCCCTTCGCAGCGAGTTTTTTGGCAATATAATTGGCGGGTGCAACGAGTGCTTGGTCGTAATAATCAAATTCCTCTGGCCACTTTCCCTTCGCTGCATGGGCAATTCGGCCTCTTTCACCTTCTTGAATTGCAGCAGTACTGGTACCAATAACCACAGCAATACGGCTACTCGGAATGTTTATGCCTGTCAATGTGTCAGTAATTTGCGCCAGCGCTAAATCGATTAGCTGATAAAACCGCATTGATGCGGTTAATGGCAGTTCATTAACCAAACCCACAAACGTTGGGCGCAGCTCAAATGCAAGCGACGTCACCTCTGTGAGTGTTTGTTTAGGTTGCAAGCTGATACTTTGCATTGTTTGTTGATGACCAACCCCCAATGCACTAACAATACCTAAGTCGTTAAGCCAAAATGGCATAATCAATTAACCCTTTGAAATTTAATTTTGTAATCTCGCTGAAAGTTTACAAGTTCTGTTGTACCGTCTAAATAGCGAATTTCACTAATTAACTGTTCACCTTGATATAAGCGTCGCGTTGAGCCTTGTTCAACCAAGTTCAAATCATAAAGCTGCGAGTTAAGCACAGTAACTGGCCAGTGTACAAGCATGATATCAGCAAGAATATAGCGAGGATCAACCGCGTTGATAGGGAGCATTTTTTCGCTTTTAATCGGCCCTTGGGGCGCTTTTTCTAACTGAAAGATTGGCATACCTTGAGCCGTCATAACAGCCAAGTTAATACCCGTTTCACTGTTTAAACTCAGCTGCGCTAGTAATGTATGCTGCTCATCGCCATGGTGTACTTCAAGTACTTGCTGCCAATTATCGGCAACTAATGACGGCGGTGGATCAAGCAAATAAATCCCTGCATTTGGCGCTAAATCAACGCCCGTTTTTACTGCAAATTCACTGGCACAACTTGCCACTAATATGCTCAAGGTTAAAAGCAAAGAGCGTGTTAATCGCGACATAATTCAACCAACGTATTTAAGCGTTTGTTGCTTTGTTTTACAAATGGGTTTTGTAAATCCCATGCATAACCCGCAAGAATAGCACTGATCATCTCACGCACTTGTTGATTTTTCTCACTGTAAAAAATCACGTCTTGAAATGAGCCATCATACCAAGCACTGACGTAGGTTCTAAAGCAATTAACCCCTTGTTGCAAAGGTTCACTGTAATCGTTTTTGAAATCAACTTGCTCACCACGTAAGTAGCTATCAACTAAAGGAGCAACCAATGAAGCTGATTTTAATGCAATCGTCACCCCAGATGAAAACACCGGATCTAAAAACTCACCAGCATTACCAAGTAGTGCAAAATGCTCACCATACAAGCTCGACACATTAGCCGAGTAGCCTTTGATAGCGCGCGCTTCACCAATTGCTTCACGATTGGCTAATAACTCACTTAAATAGCTATCTTGTTCGATAAATTCATTTAAACCAGCGAGTGGTTGTTTATCATTAAGTTGCTCTGGTTTACCGACCACACCAATGCTTGCCGTACCATCACTAAATGGGATCAGCCAATACCAAATATCTTTATGCTCTGGATGAACATTAATTAAGATTTTTTCGCGGTCGAACTGGGGATCGCTAATATTATCTTTAAAATGGCTGAAAAAAGCCCAACGTACAGGGAAATTTGATGCTGACTCTAAATCAAGTAAGCGAGGTAATACTCTGCCAAAACCACTGGCATCAAGTACAAAGCGCCCTTTAATTTGATAGCCTTGTTGGTTTTCATCCGTAACGTCAAGTAAAGCGCCATCCTCACAATCGGTGAACGCTAACACGCTATGTTGGTAACGTATTTCAGCCCCCTGTTGCATGGCACCATCGGCTAAGCACTTATCAAAGTCAGCGCGTTTTACCTGAAAAGTCGTGCCAGGGCCTTCGCTAAATTTCTCGGTAAAATCGATTGTTGTGTGGTCGCCCCGACGCTGAAACGCCGCCCCATTTTTAAACTGAAAACTAAGCGATTGTGCCTGTGCTTGCACCGCTTGCTCAAGGCCTGCTTCTGCTAAAAAGCTCATGCACTGGGGTAATAAACTTTCACCAATCGAAAAACGCGGAAAGGTTTGCTGCTCTAACACCACCACATGCCAACCTTTTTTCACCAGTAAACTAGCAGCCACGGCACCTGAAGGGCCCGCACCAATAATAACAACATCAGCCTGTTGAACTTGATTATTCACCTATTATTTTTCCTTATTTTTAGGTAATGCAATACTGAGCGGCGCAAATATATAGATACATATTAGCCCCACTAATACCGTTAATCCGAAACTGAAAATGGCCGGCGTTTTCGAAACAGCCAACATGCCAAATACCCACATCGATGATGCCGCTGACAAACTAATTGCGAGTACATTGCTAGGGCTTAAATTATTGACTTGATAAAACACCAAGTAATCGATTGCCAACGCTAATATCAATAAACAGCCTAATAAATTAAAAATCGACAGCTGAGATTGCAGCGCACTGCATAGTAGCAGTACAGCCGCGGTTGTTAGTACAAGCACTAACGTTTGTTTACACGCCGTTTTAAAACCAAATTTGACGCTAAAAAGTAGTAACGCAAAGGTCATCGCAATGGCCAGTGTTACCAGTAACGAATTTGAGTAATGACTTAAACCTTCGCTTATCATCGCGACTTTATCGTAAACAATTAAATCTGGGTCAGCGTTGGCTAAATCCATCAGCTCGGATTTATTTACACCGGTTACCATAAACCAGCTTGCGGTTAGTGTATTGTTTGAGATCACTTGGTTAGCGATTAACGGCGCTAACGGTGAATTAAGTGCCGCGTTTAAATCAAGCATTGATGTTGAAAGCTCAACGGGCATCTCTGTCATTTGGCTAACCACACTCATCGCTTGCTGGGCCAAATGCAGTTGCTCGTAGTTTTGCTGTTGTAATTGTTTACTAGGCACTAAGTCACTAAGCATTACAGCAGTGCCATTAAGGCCGCGAATAGTTGCTTTTAATGCTTCTTGTTGTACTAATAGCTGCTGCGCATTATCGGCAAATAAAATCATGATTTGGCCATTATCTTTACCTAATAAAGACATATGCAGCGCTTCGTTTTGCATTAAATCAGCAGGACTTGCATTTAACAGCTTTACATCATCATTAATCACAGGGGGTTTTAGTAAAGCAAAAGCACTCAGAAACACTAGCATCAGCATGCTGAGTGAGACGCGATAATGCGTTAATCGTTCTAAATAACCACTTAACCTGTTTGCTAATCGATGCGCAGCAGTGTTAATGGTTAAACCAGCTTGCCAATAAGGCAATAAAATACGGGTGCAAAGCCAAGCTGTAACTAGCCCTGCAACAACGAACACGCCCACTTGACTGAGTAACTGCACCGGTGAGAAAAACAAACTCGCGTAACCGAGTGTGGTGGTTAGTAACGACAACAACAGTGCCAGCTTAAGCCCTTGACTAAAACCTTGCGGCTGCTCGGTTAAATCAAGCATGCCATGAAATGCATAATCAATGGCAATACCAATCAGTGTCACGGCAAACACCATGGTTAATACATGCACCTGACTAAAAATACTGATCAGCGCAATGGTGCCGCCAATAGCGGCGCTTATCACGGTTACAGAAGCCAGCCACAATGCGTTTATCGAGCGGAACACCCAGACCACCATCACAATAAGCGCCAGCAAGCTCACCGAACCAAACAAGGTCATTTCAAATTTGGCTTGCTGTGCATTTGCTGCGGTGTGAAATAAAGCACCGGCATAGCGAATTTGTGTATCTGGATAGCGGCCTTCAAGCTCAGCGATATAGCCAACTATCTCATTGCTCAAAGCTATTGATTGATTTATTGAAAAGGCATTGTCAGCACTTTGCACGAATAACATTAAATACTCATCACCTTGATAGTTAATGTTAATTCGGCCATCTTGCAGCTCAAATTGCTGCATGTGAGCCATAGCCTCAGATAAGAACCCCGCTGTGGCAAGTGTTGGGTCTTGGTTGATAGTACTTGAAACAAAAGGATCAGCGACTTTACTCAACTGGCTAAAGTAATACTGTTGAAAGCGATTAGCATCGCCAATTGCTTGTTTATATTCCTCGGAAACTAAATGCCCGGCGTACTGACCATAAAATTCTGCTAACTGGGATATTTCTGGTAACTTAAAACGAGGCTCAATATGTTTGCTAGAAAGCCACTGATGTAAATCATCATAAGCTTTTACTGCATTCTCACCACGAAAAGAAAAACTCAACTGCTGTTTGTTAGCCGCAAAAAAGTGTTCTTCAACTTGCTGTAAACGCGGTTCTGACTTTGGCAACAAAGCCAAAATATCATTATTTAACGTTGGCTGTTTTAGAATAAAAACAACCACTAAGGCGCTAACTAATAGGCTCAGCCAAGCGAGCGTTAGGCCCCATGCTTTCACTGTTTATGCTCTTTATGAGGATAAGCAAAGCGTAATACAGTAAAGTTACCATTTACTTCTTGAAGACGCACACGGCTCACTTGCTCTGCTGCTACACATAATTCGAACTGACTAAATAGCTGTTTTAGCAAGTCATCTTTAGGTAATAAAGTCTGACAACCGGGCTCTGCATGCTCTGCCATCGTAAATTGTTCAGCAAGTGCCACTTCATCATGCTTTAATATTGCTTGCAGTAAATTAACGTAAGGCTCAGCGCCTTTTTGTAGCTGCGGCTCACCTTGAGCGTTAAGGGTATATACCTGCCCTTGCTTGATTAATAGCGTGCTTTTAACCGGAGATTCAACCTGCCAAGTAAGGCCATCTTCAGCAAGTTCAAACGAACCTGTTGATATAAAAGGTTTACTAAACCCTTTAAAATGCTTTTCTTGGCTAAATGTGCCTTGCTCTGTCACTACACTCGATGCAAACACAGGAAAAAAAACTAGCACACTCAGTAACAACACGCTTAATCGCATTAAATCACCTTTTGAAGTTTTTCATGTAGTACAGGCGGCGAAACAAACTGCATTTCTTTTTTCTCTATATCAACCGCAACTTGGATAGTCGTTGCTTTGGTTAACTTTTTACCTGTAGCGAAATCAGTGATGACGTAATCAATACGTAATCGTGTTTCATATTCTTTTAAGTAGGCATCAACGCGGATTTTTTGCGTAAACAGTGCTGAGCCGACGTACTTAATATGCATGTCAATAATCGGCCAAGCATACCCAGACTCTTGCATTTGCACATAATCATAATCAAACAAACGCAGTAATTCGCAGCGCGCGACTTCTAAATAGCGCGGGTAATTACCATGCCATACCACATTCATTGGATCGCAATCATGAAAAGGAATTTCAATCTCAACATGAGTGCTCAGCAACGAGCCACGACTATGCATATAAACTCCAACGTTTTGTTTGAATAGCGTCAACTGTAAAACGAAGAACAGCCTCTAGAGGACGGTCTTCATCAAGCAGCGGGAAAAACTCGCTAATGTCTTGATACATACTTTGTACATCAGGGGTTAAACTAGCAAACTCAAGCTCGCCACTATTAATACGTAAACGCAAACCTTGAATACTCGCAAGCAAGGTACTAGCAACCACTTGCTCGGTAAGTTGCAATATACGCAAACAATCTCGCGCAGCGATGGTTCCCATGCTCACTTTATCTTGGTTGTGACACTCGGTTGAACGAGAAAACACACTTGCTGGCATGGATAGTTTTAATGCTTCAGCCGTGTATGCACTGGCACCAATTTGGACCGCTTTAAAACCATGGTTAATGTAACGACGTTCATCATTACTCGCCGATAAATTAGAAGGCAAACCATTGTTATAGCGCGTATCAACTAAGGATGCGATTTGTCTGTCTGCTAAGTCGGCTAAATTAGCAACAGCGGTTTTCATGCTATCCATAACCATTGCAATATGACCGCCATAGAAGTGACCACCATGCAATACGTGCTCACCTTCACCATCGATAATTGGATTATCATTTGCCGAATTTAGTTCATTTTCAATCATTTGCCTAAACCACGGCAAACTATCTTGCAGCACACCAATAACATGTGGAGCACAGCGAATTGAATACCTATCTTGTAAGCGGTCAGCATTACGCGGGTGTTCTACATGGTTTAAGTCTCCACGGATCCATGCAGCTACTTGCTGTTGCCCTGGATGTGGCTTCACCGAAAACAAAATATCATCAAAGTGATGACTGTTACCCTTTAGTGCAAGGCTTGCAAGGGCTGTTATACGGCTGGTTAATTTAGCTAGATAATCTGCTCTATCATAAGCAAGGCATGCCAAAGCTGTCATTACGGCCGTGCCATTCATAACTGCCAGCCCTTCTTTCGGGCGCAGCTTTAATGGCTTTAAACCAAGTTCTTGCATCACCTCTAGACTGTTTTTAATTTCGCCTTTGTAATACACATCACGCTCGCCAACCATAGCACCGGCTACATATGAAAGTGGCGTTAAATCACCACTGGCTCCCACTGACCCTTCTTGCGGGATCACCGGTACGATATTGTGATTTAAAAAGTCACGTAATAAATTCAACATCTCCCAGCTAACGCCGGAATAACCTTGTGAAAGCGAAGTTAAACGGCTCGCTAAAATAGCGCGCCCTTGGGCTTGATTAAACACATCACCAAGGCCACAACCATGAAATCGAGTAAGATGTAGTGGTAACTCATTAACTAAATCAAGCGGCACTTTTACGGTTACCGAGTCGCCATAACCTGTGGTAACACCATATATCACGCCATCATCTTCAAGCAACTTATCTAAAAACGCGACGGCGCTGTCTATTTTATTCGCAAATTGACGGTCTGATGTTAACGCTACAGCACCTTGCTCTAATGCAATATGAACAATATCTTCGATTGATAAACGCTGTTGGCCAAATACGGTAGTCGAGTGCTCTGACACCTTAGTTCTCCTTGTTTTGACTACGAGACACTTGCTCGTCATTTTGCCAAAAATCATAAAAATTAAACCATTGATACGGATAGGCCGCAGCATAAAAACTGAGCCTTTGCGCATAATCGCTAACAATTTGTTGTAATGTTTGTTGCCTCGTTTTACGCGGTAAAACGAGCTTGTCGGCGTATTTTTCAAAAATCACGCGGTAACATGTTTCGCCATTTGGCTTTTTATCTTTTAAACAAAACAGATGAAACACCGGGCAATCTAACAGCGCAGCTAAAATAAATGGCCCTTGTGAAAAAGGGGCTGGCTTACCTAAAAAGTCCGCTTCAATAACTCTTCCTGCGGTGGTGGTGCTGGTTCTATCACCGACAATCACCACAATTTCACCCTGCTCGACTTTTTCTTTGAGCATAATTGCCATATCTGGGCCAAGATCGGTTACTTGAATGAGGTTTACTGCAACATCCGGATTGATACTTTTCAGTAATTTATTAAATTCAACAGCATGATGCGTAAACACCAATACATTGATCGTTTTACTGTTTCGGTGTTGGCTAAGTGCTCTACACACCTCTAAATTGCCAAGGTGTGAGCCAATAAAAATAGCCCCTTGCTGTTGCTCATCGAGTTGTTTAAACAGCGCTTCGTTGGTGTAAAGAATATTATGTTGCTGAATTCGTCCAAGCCATGCATCTATTTTGTCAAAGGCGCTGTCAGCAAAGCAGCGAAAATGACGGAAGCTATCGCGCCAAGTAACCGCCTTGTTATTGCCATTCACTTTACGCGCTTGGGTTAAGAATGCATGTGACGCTTGACGGGCAGTTTTGCCTGTTAAAAACAAATAAAACACCACCGGAAACAACACCAACCACAAGCCTTTACGACCAAATACGCGATAGCACACGAGCAATATTTGCATGCCAAAGCGATTGCCACGTTCTTGCATTTTTGACCAGTGCTTTACAGCCATTAGCCAGCCACCTTACGCCAAAGTAGCTTGGGAGAGCGTAGCAACATACCAAAGAATAAACGCGTATGCAGCCACGAAATTCCCACGTTATCGTGTAAAGCTCGAAAATGAGATACGCCATTTTCAGGGTAAATAACCTGGGTTGGCAAAAACGTGACTTTAACACCTTGCCAATAAAGCCTGACTAAAATTTCAATATCAAAGTCCATGCGCTTGCCAAGCGCTTGCTTAGCCATTAATTGCTCAACGGCTGCTAATGGGTAAACCCGAAAACCACACATTGAATCAACAATATCAAAGCTGAGTGTTTCTACCCAAACCCAAAAATGGGTGATGTAACGACTCAAATAACGGTGCTTTGGCACGGAGCTATCATAAATAGGACAACCACTGATCACCTTGTTAGGTGATGCATTACTTAGTTCAATCAACTTACTAATATCTGCTAACGAATGCTGGCCGTCAGCATCAACCTGAATGGCATGGCTAAACCCTTGCTGATAGGCAGCCAGCAAGCCAGTTTGAACTGCCCCACCCTTACCTTGATTTTGAGCATGGCTTATCAAGGTCAAAAAATCGTACTGTGCGTCAAGCTCTGCAAATACTTGCTTGGCATCAGCGTCACTGCCATCATCAACCATGATTATCGGCAGCTGTAGCTCTTTTAGCTCATCGAGTACAGCAGCAATAGCATGGGTGTGATTGTAATTAGGAATAACAATACAAAACTGGTTCATGGCTTAATCACAAAATACTATTCGACCGGATGCATGTTGGCCTTTGTCTGAGTGATAGCTAAACAGGCACTTGCCTTTTGCATTGCGCTCAAGGGTGAGATTTACCGTCATATCGGGGGTTGTTACCACCTGAAACTTTAACACTTCTAAATCTTGTACTAGTTTGCCAAAACCCAAATATTGCTGAGCATATTTTACTGCCCAATCCAGCTGTACTACGCCTGCTAAAATTGGAGCATCAGGAAAGTGGCCGCGAAAATAATCTAAATCAGCCGCAATGGTTAACGCTAAACTCACGCTAGTTTCTGTTTGTGATAAAACGGCCACCTCTGGGGTCACGTTATTCAGGCTTGGCAAAATACTGCTCCAATGTTTTTAAACTTAATTTAGCTTGGCTGTTAAAAGGAAGTGCATCGATATAGCGCCATTTACGCGGTAAGCAAATACGTTCAAAGCGGTTTGAGAGGTGCGCTTGTAATGTGCGGTTAATTGCCAATTTACCCTGCTGTTCAAGCTCTTTATTAGCTTCATCACTGAGCACAACCACCGCACCAATTTGCACGCGCTTAGCTGGAATAACCACCACTTTAACTTCTTTTACCCAGTCATGGCTTTGCAGATAACTCTCAAGCTCATCTAGATTTAAACGTTTTTCTTCAATTTTTATCGTTCTGTCTATACGGCCCAACAGTTTAAATTGACCATTTTTATGAACGAGTGCTCTATCATCTAAAGGAAAATTCGATTGCTCTAAAATCGCAGAGTCTAGCATCAAGCGTCCTTCATGATTCAGCGATAAAAAATTACCATTAAACGGCTGCCATGGTACATCAACCGCGGCTTGTGTAACTTGTCGATAAGCAATACCGCCGGTTTCGGTACTACCAAATACTTGGGTAGCAGGGCGAGCTAACTGGTTAAATAAAGTTTCGGCATGCTCATTATTGAGCGGTCCGCCAGAGGAAAATAACCATTTAATTTTGTCACGCTCAGGAATTAACACATTATCAGCACATAAGCGACCAAGTTGCGCAGGGCTTGAAACGAGCGCTGCATAACGAATATTTTTTAGCCTTTGCGCAATATGCTCAGGGTACTGAATTTGTTCACTATCAATTATATGGCCTTTCGCCAACGGCCAAAGTAAACGAAATAATAAGCCGTAAATATGTTGATGCGAAACGGTTGCTAAAAACGTAAATTGGCTGGGTAAGTCAAATGACATTGAAAGTACTGCAAGCTCTCGATTTAATACCCGCCACGGTTTTACTATCGGTTTAGATTGTCCTGATGAGCCTGACGTATAAAATATAACCGCTGTGTTTGTTGGCCATTGTAAACGGTTAGTTTGCAAAGGCGTGTGACCCAGACTGAGTTCAAGGTTGGTAAATAGCACATCATCATCGATATTGGTCGCATCGCCTGCAAAAAAAGCAGACTGAGCAAGCAATAAACTTAAGGTTTCGTGCTGACCATTAGGCGGCAGAATAACATTATGACCACTACAGGCTAAGGCAAATAAGCGAACTGCAAATTGGTAGGTATCGGGGTGGAATAATACCACATGACTGCCAGCTTTAAGCGCCGTAAGCTTACTTTGATAAGCGGCAATATCAGCAAAAAACTGTGTGTGTGTTATTGGCTGCCCTGCAATAATAAATGCAGCATCTGGGTGAAATTTCAGGTTACTCGATACCATTATTTTTAACCTTTTGTCTAACAAGCCATTCCACAAGGCCCAAGAGAGCTATCAAAATATAGGCTACTAGTCCGTTGTACAGTGTCCATGTCTGTAACGAAGTAAATAGGCTAGTGTATAACGCAATACTGCCATTAATAATAAAAAACGCGCACCATACTTTAGTAACTTGGCGCGTGTAATTAACCCCTTTTTCATCAAGCTCAGGCTCTTTAATTCGAGCAAAACTCTCAATGACTGTTGGGCCACTTTTCAGCGAATAAGCAAAGGTTATGGCCATTACTGTATTTATAATGACCGGGTAAAGTTTCAAGCCCAGATCATTGTTAAAAAACTGCGTTGTTGCTAAAGCGATAATAGCCAAAATAGAGGCTGGCTTTATCCATGGCATAGATGTGAGCAGCTTTTTGCTCAGCAAAAGCCTTAGACCTAACAATACCATCAGTACCAAGCTCACTTGCCTTATTGAGATATGCTGTAATCCAAAATACACAATAAATGGGTATAAAGATAAGCACACTAAAAGCAGTGTTGTGGTTATCGCTTTGAGCATAGTAATGTTTATGAAACGAGTTTTTCTACTTCATTTACAACATCTTGCACAGTACGCACTTGTTTAAATGCATCTGGCTCAATTTTCTTGCCAGTGATTTCGCGTAGTTTTACAACTAAATCAACAGCATCAATGCTATCAAGATCTAGGTCTTGATACAGGTGCGCATCTAGGCTGATATCATCAGCATCAATCTCAAATTCATCTACTAAAATGCCCTGTAAAACGTTGTAAATGTCAGCAGCGGTTTTCATGCTTATTCCTACTTCTAAGTCTGTATTATGATTGGTGTTGGTTAATAAATTCTGCCAGTGCATCTACTGATGCAAAATGGGCTTTTGTTTGTTCTGAGTTTGCGTCAATTTTAACGTTAAACTCTTTTTTAATGGCTAAGCCAAGCTCTAACGCATCGATGCTATCTAGGCCTAAACCATCAACAAACAAAGGTTGGTCATTTTCAATATCATCCACGGTAATATCTTCAAGATCTAAGCTGCTAATGATTAATTGTTTTATTTTGTTCTTTAGTTCAGTCATAGGTGCCTGAGTTCCTCTGAAAAGTAATGTTGCAAATCACGGGTTAATTGTCGTGCTTGCATGGCGGGTTGTTCATTATTAAATGTGTCGTTAAACGTAAATGGATCAGTGGCAAAGCGCATCTCAAAATGCGCTTTTGTTGCGGCAACGCAATACCATGGTGTGCCTTTGGTCAAAGTACTGGGTTTCATACTAATCAGCACTGAAGTAATTGGGGCTTTACAACGCGCAGCAATATTTGCCGCACCACGCTTAAATTTTAACTGTTCACCAGGGGTTGTGCGGGTGCCTTCAGGAAAGATAATCAGATTATTTCCAGCAGCGAGTGACGCTTCACATTCATTCAGTAACTCTTGCGGGTCTTCATTACTAATATAACCTGTGCCTTTAATTACACCGCGCATAAATGGATTTTTAAATAGGTGTGCTTTGACCACGCAGTCAGCATTTTTAATCACAGATATCAGCACTACAACATCAATTAATGAGGGGTGATTGGCAAGCACTAGCTGCCCCTTAAGATCATGAAATTTCTGTTTATCTTGCACAGAAAAATGGATAGCACCGGTGTAATGCATTAAAGCAACAAAGAATTTAAAACTATAGTGAACAGTTAAACGGGCTTTCTGCTTACGTTTAAATTCACAAGGTTCCAAAAATCGTTGAATAGGTAAAATCAACAAGGTAAGTAAAATACCGCCAAACCCAAAAACAGCAAAGCAAAACCCGGTTGCCAGTATCCGCCAAATTTTGTTCAGCTTTTTATATAAATTAGCCACCATGGTACTGTAGCATCCAAGCTGATTGTTGATGTGTCAGCAGCGATTGTGATCCTTTGCTTGCTAAAGCAGCTGCTAACTGTAGACTCAAGGGTAAGCACGAGTCACTTTGAGAGTGTTCAGATTCAGGAAGTTTTGTTAATTCAAAATACGGTTTGTCTACCTGAACTTTGGATAATATGAACGACACACTATGAGCGATTTGTTGCTCATCGCTAAATGGTAAGTATTCATCAGGTAATACACTTTCGGCATGGGCAACCAAAATTTGCTGCTCAACACCACTCTGGACACGTGCAAAACCATCAATCATGGCTGAAATAATGCTGTCTTGATCACCTGCTATGGCATTCATCGGGGCTTTGTTTTTTGCAATAATCGAGAACAAGCCTGTTGCAGCATTATGTACACTCAAACCAAATGCGGTCGGAGAAAGCGGTTCTTGTTCAACAAGTGAATGCAATAGCTGCGCTGTTTTAGGTAAGTCACCATGACGAGATGAAAAATTAACGGCTAACTGCTGATGCTCACCTTGCGCTTGATGCATAGTATGAAGTGCCATTTTCATAAACGGGCTTAGACGGCGGCGCTGCATTGGTGCAACCCAGCTTAAATCAAGGTCAGGGTGATCAAGATGGCTTAATTCTGCAATTTGTTGCTCGGGCGCAACCCATACACACAAATTATTAACAACAAATTTCACAAATATTATTCTTTTAGCGCCAAACGATTGCTAATTTTACCCATAAGGCATAAAAAAGTAAAATAATGGTGCTTAATTGTAGTGAAATTAAGCACCCATTCATCTTTATCGTAAAATAACGTCTTTTTCGTCTAAAAGTTGAGCTTTTTCGCCTACTATATCAGCAATATTAAGTTCGTTAATGTAGTCTAAACCGATTTCTTGCTGCGCACATGTAAGTGGCACATAAGGAAGACGGAACACAGGGTTCACGGCGCCTGTCATCATCAGCGCCGTATTAATAGCGATTGGGTTAGGTTCGCAGAATAGCCAGCCCATAAGTGGCTGCAGTTTTGCATTAAGTGCATCATTTTGCTCATCCATTAACTGACGGAACAAGCCCGGAATAATGTTAGATGTAACCGAAATAACACCGTGAGCATTATGAATGTGCCGTGCATCATGTGCTTCATCGTCATTACCAGACCAACAAGCAATACCTTGCTGTTCATAATGAGCAATACGCTCATTGCCACCGCACTCTTTTACACCGATAAAGTTTTCGTGCTTAGCGAGTGGCTCAATGATATCTGGTGTTAAATCTTGGCCTGTACGCCCTGCTACGTTGTAGATAAACGCAGGACCAATATCAAGTAAACGGTTAAAGTGCTCTTTCACACCCGCCAGTGACGTGCGCCCGTAATAAGGGTTGATTTGTAGCGCGGCATCCATACCGGTGGCAAAACCATACTGGGTTGCTTTAATCGCTTCACGCGTGTTGTTGCTACCTGTATTACCAACAATTAATAAACGATCAGAGAATTTGCTAACACTGTGTGCAATTAGCATTAAGTGTTCTTCCCAATTCATTAATTGGCCTTCACCTGTGGTACCACCGACGATGATGCCATCAACACCAGCTGCAATTTGCTGCTCAACAAGGTCGTCATAACATGCAAGATCAATGTCACCATTGGTTAAATACGGTGTTTTTATAGCGGTGATCAAACTTGCTTGTTTAATTGTTTCTAGGTTGCGCATAACTTTTTTAATGTTTGGAAAATTTGCGCTAGTTGTATCATAAACACAGGCATTTTCCGAGTAATGAGCTGCAATAAATAAAAATACTTGAGAAAAAATCAAAGTTAAGCCAAAATCAAATACTGTATAAATTAACAGTGTTTATTGTGAGTATTTGATAATGCAACTTTCTAAATTTTTGGCAACCTACTTTTATACTACCGAAGAGCTGTGCCATACCCTCTCAATTGATGAGGAAACGCTATCGGCATGGCAACAAAGTAGTTTATTTCCAAAACCGAGTTACTGTTTGCAGAGTCAATTAGAATGCAGTTCGTATTCGGGCATTTATCAATGCGAAGAATATCAAGATTATTACCCTCGTGGCGCCGCTAGTTGGGGGCAATTAATTATCAAACATGACATAACCTCATCCTGCCAAGCGTTTAATTATTTTGCTCAGCAATATTCGAATCAACTTAGTAAGCTTGCCGAGCAAGGCTTTGCTATCAATGAAGAATTATTTGGCAGTGAAATTGACGAGCACTTACAGCAAGTTTGGCAACAGTTTTTATGCAGTAAATACGGTGTGCTCACACAAAATGGCTTAGTTGAAGAAGCCGTTCAGCTAGATGTGGCCAAGCTATTGATTGATGATATTACTGAAATGCGCACTAAAACAGGTTTAAACATGGATGAACGTCAAAGCTTGCATAAGGCACTAAAACTAATAAATCGCGCGTTAAGCCATGGTACGGGCAACGAAGGTAAAAATACCTTACGCCATCGTTATATTGATGACGTAGTGGCAAAGTACGATCTATCGATAAAATAACCTCTCATTTTTGCGCTTAAAATGAAGCGAAACTGAATGACCGCACAAAGTTACAACTGTGTTTATTTTGTTGTAAATAGGTTAATACAATTTGCTACTTTTGTTTTGTAGGTTTTCATCTGCTTGATCGATAGATTGGTCTGGTCGAGTTATTGCTCTTGTCATATTTGTTATTTTGACACCTAGCAATAACTTCTTTCTTCCAAACTAATTACATCAAAATACAGGATGAAAAAATGAAACCTTTTCCAAGGCTTGGTCGCTTAAAGGCGACCTACTTAGCCATGCTCGGCTTATCGATTGCCCAGCCAGCAACCGCAGAAGAATCATTTGTTACACAACAAAGTAAAGCAGATGCCCTTACATTCACTTTGATCACTGGGGACAAAGTATCGGCTGTTGTCAATAAAGACGGCAAACTAGGCGGCATTCGATTAGTGAATGCAGATGGTTCAGATACATTCACCAGTATCTTTAAACGTGGTAACAACACCTATGTTGTTCCAAACCATGCTCAAGCCTTAGTTGATTCAAATGCGATTGATTTAGAGTTATTTAACATTAATAAGTTATATGAATCTGGTTACGATGATGCATCAACAGACGCCCTCCCAGTCATTGTTGAATACCGCGACGGTACCCTTGCAGGACCGGCAGCCCCAGCAACGCTTGCTGGTATGTCATTAACCGGTGAAATTGAGCTTATCGATAGCGCCGCATTTTCAATCAGCAAAGACAAAGCAGCGCAAACTTGGCAAACTCTAGTTGAACAAGCTGACGTTGAAGGTCTTTGGCTTGATGCTGTCGTTCATGCTCACAAGGTTACCCAGTCAGAAACACTGACTCCAACAGTCCCGCTTACCGGCGCATATGGTGAGTCAGCGATTAACTATAATGGCGCAGGTATTAAAGTTGCCGTACTCGATTCAGGATACGACATTGAGCACCCTGATTTACAAGGGCGAGTAATAGCATCACGAGACTTTACTTACTCAAGCAACGGTGTAGATGATTTAAATGGTCATGGTACTCATACAGCCTCAACCGTTGCAGGCAATGGTCATGAATCAGAAGGTAAATGGGTCGGTGTGGCGCCTGCTGCCGATTTAATAATCGGTAAAGTACTTGGCAATACAGGAGGAGGATCAACTTACGGTATTTTAAATGGCATGCAATGGGCGGTGCTTTCAGAGCAAGCTGATATTGTAAATATGTCGCTAGGTGGAACGGCAACAACCTGTAGTGGCCCACTGGTCGAGATGGTTGAAGCACTGAGCGATAAAGCTTTATTTGTTATCTCTGCAGGTAATAGCTTTACCCGTGAAACGATTGGTTCACCGGGCTGCGCGCCAAGTGCATTAACCGTGGGTGCCATTGATCGTGATGGCAATACGGCGTCGTTCTCTTCACGCGGTCCATCGCCAGATGGCCATTCAGCAAAACCGGATATTGCCTCGCAAGGTGTATCTGTTGTTGCTGCGGCTTCTGGTGGCTTAGGTGATACGGCTTACCGCGTCTATTCAGGTACTTCGATGGCAGCCCCTCATGTTGCCGGTGGTGCTGCAATTGTTATGCAAGCTCGCCAAGACCTTACGCCAAAAGAAATTAAAGACGTGCTTACATCATCTGTATTTAGTGGTGATTCTCACGTACTTGAGCAAGGTGCCGGTGCCATGAATATCGACCGTGCCATTGATCAAGCTATTGTAGCCCCTGCAAACCGTGAACTTGGCTACTTTGATAGCGCTACTAATAATGAATTTACCGAAACACAGATCACGCTGACAAATACGTCTGATGAGAGTATTAAATTAAAATTGAAATTAGACTTAATTGGCGAAGATGGCAAAACACAATTGCCAGCAACTCTAGCAGGATTAGATATTAAATCTGTGACAATCCCAGCCAAAGGTGTTGCTCAAGTTCCTATGTGGATTGACCCAAGTGTGGCACTTAATAATAGTGCTTATGGTGCAATTACAGGTCGTATTACAGGCACAACCGTTGGCAATACAGATCAGCAAGTGACTGTACCAGTGTCATTTTGGATTGACCAGCCTCACGTTAATTTAACGGTAAACCTGACTGATCGCTGGGGTAATCAAGCAGGCTCTCCATCTAAGCTTTACTTAATTAATGAAGAAGATGATTGGGGCAGTCTTGTTAGGCTCACTGGCGGTAAAGCCAATATCGATGTACCTGCTGGTTACTATACGTTGATTGCTAACATTATGACTTACGATAACCCGCAAACCAGCTCTGGTTTAGTTGAATCAGCGGCACAAATGGCTGTATTAAATCGTAAGATTGATGGTAAAACAGAGATTAACTTTGATGCACGTAACGCTCAAGCTGTCACCTTTAAAGCTAACCAGCCTCTTGATCCACAAGGTTATTCATTTGGCTTTACTTACGCGATTGACGATCAAGAAGTTGCGAAGCTTGCAGCTATCGAAATGGCTCCTGATTACGTAAATGATATGTATGCATGGTCACAAGGTCATGACGACCGTTTTCGCTCATTTATCACCACCCGCGCTGTGGCTCCAGAAACAACCGTCACTATGCAAAACGGCGTTGAACTTGATTACATCAAACAAGGTTTAACACTGTCTTTTCATGGTGAAGGCTCTGCAGAAGTCGTGCCTGTAGGTGATGCTGGCTACAGCACTGATTGGAGCCAATTTGAGTTAGACGGAAAAATTGCGCTTATTGCTAACCCTAATTACCTCACGTCGTACATGGTCGGTAACGCGATGAAACATGGCGCCAGTGGCGTGATTTTTTATCGCCCTGGTCGTGGTGGCCGATATAAAGGCGCGATCACAGGCACACCAAAAATACCCGTGATTGGTATCAGTACCGAACAAGGTGAAGCATTAATGGCAGAAATAGAGGCTGGCAACAATATCGTTAGCTGGTCTGGTATTGCGGCTGAACGCTCACCTTATGCTTATTCAATAAACCATATTGTTGATGGCCGAATTCAATCTGGGCAAATCAATATTGCTGAACATAAAATGCATAAAATAAGTGCGTCTTATCACTCGCAAAATGATGAGCGCCCGGCATGGACTGATGTTATGGCAATGACCAACAGTACAGGGGAGTTCTACTCAACAGGTAGCTCACAGTTAATTATGTTACCTCATCAGCGTGATGAATATTACACAGCAAGTACAAAAAATGCATGGACGAATGTCGTTATGCCAAACTATCAAATTCAAAGTGCAGGCGCTTATTTTGATGGTCCACGCGCTATGACTGAAGGTGCTGAGCAAAGTACCACTTGGTTTAAAGGTCCACGTGCTGGTAGCTTAGGCAGCAGTGGCTCGGCGATTATTAGCCGCGATACCAATGTCCTTTACTTTAACCTTGCTTCGTTTGGCGATGCCGCAAACCATGATGGTATTTTTGGCTTTATGGGTAGCTCAGCCTTTGGTTTAAAAGTAAATGGTGAGCCAGCATCTCCGTATCAAGGTACGTTAACACTTGAGCCGGGCTCTCATCAAATTACCTTAGAAATGCGTTCTTATGCCCGTGGTGTTGGTGAGCGCTCTCCAATAAATGATAAGCTAGGTTCTCTTTACCAAGGTTTCTATACATTTACCGCTGACGAGCAGCAACAAGGTGTTCAGCCAATTTTAGTGCCTATGGTTGATTTACCGGTTGATATTAACAACAGCATGAAAGCAGGTGAAGCCGCTCAAGTTAAGTTAACGGGTTTACTAGACGGTGTAGGTGAAGTGGCGCTGGCAGATGTACAGTTACAATATGCATACGGCCAAGAATGTACGATTGCTAACGTGCCTGCTTATATCTATTGCCCTGTATCAACGAAGTTCTCAAGCGAAAACTGGTTAGATGCACAAGTTGAACACATTGACGGTGAATGGGTAGCTACGATCCCTAATACTGGAAACGTTGGTGACTTTGTCCATATTCGTACGATTGTTTCTGATTATGGTTCAAGCCAAGCTGAGCAAATTACCATGCGAGCTTACATGTTAGATTAATTAGTTAGCGCTAATCAGCAAAGCCGCCTTCGGGTGGCTTTTTTCACGTAAAAACAACATGATCAAGTATTAAGAATCTAAATGCTCGTACTGACCTCGATACACTTCAAAAGTTTTTACGACAGTGTGTTGCTCTTTACTTAGATTATCAAACCAGGTATCGAAACGCTCATCATCATCTTGTTCACTTAACGCTAAATACTGGGCCAATAATTCAATAATATCGTTGTGAGTACACGACAAGGTGTCTACATGATTAGCTAAAACAGAATGGTCTTTATCGCGAAGCGTGTTCATTACATTTTGATCAAGTTCTTCACGGCTAGTTTTATCATTCACTTCCATATCCCTCTTAAAAATAAGCACGCATTCCTAGTTATAACAGCCTTATCGACAATATCCAGCTTTTTAAATCTAACTGCTTATTGATTGTTCAGCTTGTACAAATTTAAGACAACGCGATATAAATAAGAATCATTTTTATCTTGATCTAAATAGTCAACCACCCTATAACCGCTACATTATCACATAACAAACAGGTGCATTATGAAGCCAAATATCCACCCTGATTACCAGCAAGTCGCTTTTCATGATACAGCGGCAGACAGCTACTTTATTATTGGTTCGACAATCAAAACTACACGTACGATCGAACTTAAAGGCAAAACTTATCCTTATGTAGCAATTGACGTATCAAGCGATTCGCACCCGTTCTATACCGGTAAACAAAAAGCCGTTGCGAGCGATGGCCGTGTTGCAGCGTTTAATCGTCGTTTCAAAAACTTGGCGAGCAAATAGTTGCTTTAAGGAAAGAACATGAAAGTATTAAGTTCATTAAAAAGCGCTAAGAACCGCCCGGGCTGCCAAATCGTAAAACGTAAAGGTCGTGTCTATGTTATTAATAAAGACAACCCGCGTTTTAAAGCAGTTCAAGGTAAAAAGAAAAAGCGTTAAAAAAGGTGCCTCGGCACCTTTTTTTAATTAAAGTAAATCTAACTCAATAGCTTAGTTGCCAAATAACAACTCCCAAAAGCCTGGCGGCTCATGGAGCTCATGGTATTTTTTACGTAACTCATCAATAGATTTAAGCGGCGCTTTTGCAGCTTCAAGGCCACGAGTTGTTGCAAGTTGCTTCGCTTGCTTTGCTTGATTTATGACTTTATCAAGCCCTTCTAGAGACGCTGTTTTATGCTGTTTAAAATCAGCTGTTTTAGCTGTCTCTAACAACACAATAAACTCATCAATAGCGGCATTAAAGGTAGCTAAATCAGTAGCCCGTACGGAGTTTTTATAAGCAAGCCCCATATTTTTCATATTGGCCTCAAGATCAATATCAGAGGCTACACTCACACTCGAAAAAATGATTAAAATACTAATAATAATGGCTTTCATACACCCTCAACCAAATGCTATTTATGGACCATTATAAAGCGAAACAAATAATAAACCCAATCTCAAACCTACCAATTCGCGCTATACTTCACCATACCAACCTTTTAACCTAATCAGATTATGCTAAGAACAGTATTTTTCATTATCTTGCTATTTTACTTACCAAGTGTTTTTGCCAAACAAAGTATTATTTTTATAAACCCTGGCTATGAAAATACGAATGTCACAGGCCCATTTTGGTTTGAAGTGTCTCAGTTGATGCGTGATGCTGCCAAAGACTTTGATCTCGATTTAACGATTCATTATGCCAATCGAAATCATATTGAAATGAAGTCATTAGTAGCTAAGGCGATTAAAGCAAAGCCTGATATGCTGATTTTAGTTGACGAAAAAAGCGTGCTCACCCAACAACTTTTAAGCTTAAATAGCACCTCTACACCTATTTATTTTCTACTTAACCGCCCATCAGAATTAGAACTAAAACGTTTGATTGATCATGGCATTAAAATCGCAGGTAGTGTGGAACCCGACAACAAACAAGCAGGGCAATTACTCGCAGATAAACTGATTGAAAAAGCTCAGTACGCGGCCAATTTTCTCGCTATAAATGGCGATTACACCACCCATGCAGCACTTGATAGAGAAGAAGGTTTAGAGCAAAGTGTTCAAACGCATGAGAATGCTAATATCACCGCAAAAACGGTTGCCAACTGGTCAGCAACACAAGCGTATCGCCATAGTCTTGGCTACTTTAGCCATCAATCAAACATGAATATTGTCTGGGCTGCCAACGATGCTATGGCATTAGGAGCAATTACTGCGCTTGATGAGTTAAACAAACGCAAAGATGTATTAGTTGGCGCAATAAATTGGCCGCTCAGAGCCGTAGCAGAGAAGATAGACGTCACTATCGGCGGCCATGTTACGTTGGGGGCGTTTGCTTTGGTAAATATTTATGATTTATTGAATAAACACGAAACCGCACCTATGCATCATGAAGTGGCTATTTTCAGCCAACATAACGAACAAACACTCAAGCTTGTTGAACAAATTCACAGTGATAACTTAGCAATTAACTTTCGCGTTTTCAGTAAATCAAATGAAAACCCCCTTCCCTTCAGTGTTGAATCACTTCTGTTAGAAGCAACCAAAAGCGCACTGTAAAGGGCGTTTACATTACTTATTACTGAGCCATACAGCTTGATATGGCGTTAGCGACATTGTTTTTGTCTGCTCGGTAATTTGCTCACCGCTAATTAAATCTCGCCATTGCTCGGTACCAATCAAATTTAAGTCGGCAAGCGTAAGCGTTTGCGGCTCGTCACTAATGTTATAAACACAAAACATACTTTGCGAACGATTGATGCTTTGTCGCCAAAAACCAAAGAGCCCTTCGCTTAAATGTAACGTATATTGCGTCGCATTGGGGTGAAATGCACTTTGCGCCTTTCGAATAGCCATTAGGCTTTTCATCGCTTTAAACACATTACGATGATGGGCATTTTCGTTACTTAACTTGGCCAGTAAATCTGACTCTTGCCAGCGGTGACGATTAATCGCTCGGTTATGTTGGCTATTTTCAAAGCGTTCATAATCATTGGTAGTACCGAGTAGGCTATGAATATACAAACCTGGAATACCTTCAAGCGCAAACATAATGGCATGCGCACATAAAAATCGTGTAACACCCCATTTATCTGGGCCTTTATGGGTACCTTGCAATGCATCAAATAAGGCAATATTTAACTCATAAGGGGTATTAGTGCCATCTGGGGCGGTACGTAATGAGACTTTACCGCCATATTTCGCAGTCGTATTTACCATTTCGGCAATTTCACTTTGCTCCAACAAGCCTTCAACGGGGCGCAAGCCAATACCATCGTGTGAAGCTATAAAGTTAAAGTATGCCGTCCCTTCTTGAGGAGGTGGCATACTCATCATCCAGTGCTTTAATGCGGTGCTGTCACCACTAAGTAAAGTGTGTAATAACAGCGGTGGCAATGAAAAGTTGTAAATACAGTGCGCTTCGTTGGCATTACCAAAGTACGATAGGTTTTCGCGGTTCGGGATATTAGTTTCTGTAATAATAATCACATTAGGCTCAAAGTGCTCAATAAGGGTGCGAAGCAGCCTAATCACTTCGTGAGTTTCAGGTAAGTTAATGCAGCGGGTATTGAGTTTTTTCCATAAAAAAGCCACCGCATCAAGGCGAAATATACGCACACCATTATCTAAATAATGACGAATAATGCTGACAAATTCATTGAGCACATCTGGGTTAGCAAAATCAAAGTCAACTTGGTCGTGACTAAAGGTACACCACACATGCTGCAAACCATCTTTTGTTTCAACCGCTTGTAAAAGGGGCGATGTTCGCGGGCGAACAACTTGTACAAGGTCGTCACTTGGGCTTGCCGTTTTAAAATACCCTTTTCCCGGCACTTTACCCTGAATAAAGTTTTCAAACCAAACGCTGCGGCTAGAGCAATGGTTGATCACCAAATCTGCCATCAACCTAACATCCGCTGAAATATCACGGATATGTTGCCAACTACCTAACGCTTCATTCACTTGCACATAATTCATTACCGCGAAGCCTTCATCTGAGCTATATGGGTAAAACGGCAAGATGTGCAGCGCATTAAGTTCAGGTAAGCATTGGTTTTTTACAAAGCGATGTAACGATTGCAAAGGTGGTTCTTCGGGCTTGGCAACGGCTTCATCCGTATTAGCATGACGAATAATCGAATCACCATAGGCGATTAAAATCATATCTTGCTCATCCCAACGGTTTTTATGCGGCGTTGGGTCTCGAACAGGATCATCACCTAACATGGTACTAATTAGTCTGTCTGCGAGTTGTTCAAGCGTTGTTGATAGCTCAACCTCGCTGTAGATGCAGGTTAAATGCTGAATAACCCTTTGTTGCAAAAGCTCTAAAGTCACGTGCCTTCCCCGTTAAATATATTCTTTGTTATCAAGCTCTACGGCTTCTTCTAAGCGAGCAAACACCTCCGGCATTGCCGAAGCTACTCGGTTCCAACTCGGCACAAAGGGTGCTTCCATTGGATTTTCTAAAAAGTGCTGACCCGCATTCATAATATTTTGAGCAAACATTTCAACGGCTTTTTCTTCGTGGTGAATATCAAGTGTTAAGCCATTCATTAACGCATCGTTGTGATAGGTTTCAATAAAATCGAGTGCAATTCGGTAATAGGTTGCCTTTAATGAACGAATCGTTTCTGTCGTAAAGGTAACGCCTTGGGTAGCGAGCTTTCTGAATAAAGCTTTGGTGATATCAATCGACATTTTCGACAAGCCCGCCGCTTGGTTTTCTAGCGATAAGTCTTGGTGTTTGTGATCATAGTTATCAGCAATATCGACCTGACATAAACGGTTATGCGAGTAATTGCGATACATCTCTGATAACACGCCAATTTCTAAGCCCCAGTCACTTGGAATACGAATATCGTTAAGTACATCGCGACGGAATGAAAACTCACCCGCTAACGGGTAACGAAAAGAATCCATATATTCTAAGTAATCGTTGCTGCCTAAAATGGTTTTAAATGAACGCAATAACGGCGTTACCAGCAATCGTGACACGCGACCATTAATTTTGCCCTCAGCGGTGCGCGGATAAAACCCTTTACAAAATTCATAGTTAAAGCGAGGATGAGCAACGGGGTAAATTAAACGTGCTAATAGCGCTCTGTCGTAAGTCAAAATATCGCAGTCATGCAGTGCAATTGACTCTACTTTTGAGGTTGCCAACTTATAGCCCATGCAATACCAAACATTGCGACCTTTACCTAGCTCTCGTGGCGCAACGCCCAATTTTTGTAGTTCTTTATCAAGAGCTTGTAAACGCGGGCCATCATTCCAAAGTACCTTATGAGGCTGATCAAGCTCCGCAAAAAACTGCAGTGCATGGCGATATTGGCTTTCATCAGCGCGATCTAGACCAATGGTAATTTGCGATAAGTATGGCACATGTTTCAGCTCAGCAATAATATTTTGCAGAGCGGGTCCTTCTAACTCACTGTAAAGCGAAGGCAAAATCAGGCCCATTGGGCGTTGTTTTGAAAAGCCCAACAACTCTTTTTCTAGTTCTTCTACTGGGCGGTCAGCAATATTGTGTAAGGTCGTGATAATGCCATTTTGATAAAAATCAGCCATGAGATTGCTCCTGTTTTGCTGCAAAACGCGCTTTGATGATAGTTAACGCAGAAACTTCTTGAACCCAACCTGCAGGGGCGGGCTTTTCGCTGAGCTGCCATGCTTTTTGTAATATTTGTGATTGTACTTGGCTGCCAGGGTTATTGATTAAAATAGCGGTGTCAGCCGCTTTTAGCATGGCTACATCATTTTGACTGTCGCCAAGCGCTATCACAGTAAATGGATTGCGATAGGCTTTTTTGAACTGATTTAACAGCCACTTTTGTGCAAGTCCTTTATTGTTACCTTTGGTTAAATGGATAAAACGCCCGCCAACAAGCACTTCGTAGCCTGCTTGGCTCATTGCATCTATAAAACTTTGCTTTTCTTCATCGCTGCCCGAAAAACAAACCGGATCTGAGTACTGTCTTTGTAAAGCCAATTCACTTTTATCGACGGGGAGTCCTGTTAACTCGGCTATTTCTTGCGCACTAAATTGGCTAAACAAACGTACACAATGACTAAATTGGCAGGCATATTGTTTAAGATCGTCATGCAATTTATCGGTACTTTGCGTCATGGCAAAGCGCCAATAACCTTTATATTCATCACAGCCAATCGGCTTTACTTTGAAATAGTCTTTCGGGATATAAACAGCCGCACCATTTTCCACAATAAAGGGCTGGTGATGATCCAAACCTTTTTGAATATCAGTGACTTCAGCAAAGGTTTTGCTGGTGTTAAAAATCACATTGACACCGGTATCATTCAACTTTGCCAAAAATGGTTTGATCACCTCACATTCGTAACTATCGTGGTCGAGCAATGTGCCGTCTAAGTCAGTAAAAATAAGTGGTTGAGCAATCTGGTCTGCGAGAAGTTCCATCTTGGTGATATCACGCTCAGTATCGAGCAATAGTAACGCATCAACGCTGTGCGCAAGCGTGGCTAAGTTTTCCCGCGTAATACGTTCAAAATGAGAGATAAAACGCTTTAAACTCACTTCGTCAAACGTGCCCTGCCCTTGGCCTTTCTTGGCAATTAGTTTATGCTCTTGCTCTAAGCGCCACGCATACACATCTTCAAATGAAGGCGCTTTTAACATAATGGTGTAATCGGCCATTGCGAATACATTTTGATATTCATTCGCTAAGCAACTATTTACGCAGCGACGCCAAATGCCGTCGGCATCTTCTAGTTGCTCTAATTCATTTACCGGAGTTTGCAGTTGATAAGGCTGCTGAGGTGTACTGGCTACACACCAGCCTTCAAAAAACACGATATCAATCGGCTTTTGATTACTAGACCACTGCTCTTTTGGTACCGGATCATCAGTTAGTTTATCAAATTGAGGTAATGGCACATCCACTTTACCTGCCAACAAAGCTGATAAGGTTTGTTCCATTAATTGGGTATTATGCGTACCCGGTACACCACGACTCGCAAACAAAGGATGAACATCTTTAGCAAGCTCATTGCGTGCAGTACGACTTAAATAAAAGTCATCGATTGATAATGACACGCTATTAAATTCGGTATTGCTATTAACCCAGGTCACTAAGAAATCAGCGAGGGTCGTTTTACCTGAGCCTTGGCAGCCGTTAATCACCACCAGCATAGGTTGGCCGGTCATTTTTGCGCTTAAGATATCGTGCGCGAGGGGTATAAAAAACTGCTCACTTAAGTATTGATACTTGAGTGGTAACTGATGCTTCGCTAAAAACGGGGTAATATCCACAACATTTGCCTCTTGCATAATCGCTCCTACCAGTATGACATAGAGATAAATGCAGTTAGTAGACCAGTTTTATAATTCCTTAAATTTTAGTTAGTTACAAAAAAAGCGCATATTTAATGCGCTTTTTTGGTGCAATATTAAAGCAGTTTTTAAGTTCTAATCAGCTTGTTGCACTGCTTTGGGGAGAACAGCATTTAAGATAATCCCCAAAATTGCGCATAAGCTCACACCTTGCAAACTAAACTCATCACCACCGATATGCATGCCACCAATACCAAACACTAAAATCAGTGCGATGATAGTCAAGTTGCGAGGCGCGGTAAGATCTTCACCTGATTTAACTAAGGTATTTAAACCAACAACGGCGATAGAGCCAAATAGTAAAATCATGATGCCGCCCATCACAGGTACCGGAATCGTTTGTAAACCCGCGCCCATTTTTGCCACAAACGCGAGCACAATAGCGATGATAGCGGTCCAAAGCATCACGCGAGGGTTGAAGTTACGCGTAAGCATTACCGCCCCCGTTACTTCAGAGTACGTTGTATTCGGTGGACCACCAAAAATTGATGCCGCAGAGGTTGCTAAGCCATCACCTAGTAAAGTGCGGTGTAAACCTGGTTTCTTTAAATAGTCTTTACCTGTTACTTGGCTAATAGCCATCATGTCGCCAATATGTTCAATTGCTGGTGCAATGGCTACTGGCACCATAAACAAAATAGCTTGCCACTTAAACTCAGGGTAAGTAAATGCAGGCACTGCTAGCCAGTTTGCTTCAGTGACCGCATTAAATTCAACAATACCTATAAATAACGAAGCAAGGTAACCTGCTACCACACCAGCAAGAATAGGAATAAGTTTAAATACACCTTTGCCCCATACCGCAAAAATCAGCGTAACCAGTAATGATAAACCAGACACCCAAATTGCTTGATCATAAGGAACTAATTGTGCACTGCCATCCCCTGTTTTACCCATTGCCATATTCACAGCGACGGGGGCTAATGCTAAACCAATCACCATGATCACAGGGCCAACAACCACAGGCGGTAACACCTTGTGCAGTGCATTCACGCCTTTAAATTTTACAATTAAGCTAAGCGCAACATAACAAAAGCCTGCCACCATCAAACCGCCCATAGTTGCGGGAATGCCCCACATTTGTACCGAGGCGATAATAGGTGCGATGAAAGCAAAAGACGATGCTAAAAAGATAGGAACTTGGCCTTTGGTAACCACATGAAACAACAAGGTTCCTAAACCTGCGGTAAATAAAGCCACATTAGGATCAAGGCCTGTCAGTAGCGGCACAAGTACCAAGGCGCCAAATGCAACAAACAGCATTTGCGCGCCAGTTAGAATGGTTTTTAACGAAAATGTTTGATGATTTTCCACGTGAGCGCCTTACACTGTGCCAAAAATCTTGTCACCGGCATCTCCTAAGCCTGGAATGATGTATCCTTTTTCGTTTAAGTGGCTATCTAATGATGCTGTGAAAATTTCAACATCAGGGTGCGCTGCAAGGGTTTTTTCTACGCCTTCTGGCGCTGCTACTAATACAATCACTTTAATATCTTTACAGCCAGCTTTTTTAAGCATATCGATAGTTGCGATCATTGAACCACCAGTTGCCAGCATTGGGTCAATAACGAGGCTTAAGCGCTCATCAATTTTACCCACTAGTTTTTCAAAGTAAGGTACTGGCTCAAGTGTTTCTTCGTTACGCTGAAGACCAACAACACTTACTTTTGCCGCAGGTAATAACTGCATTACACCATCCATCATACCAAGGCCGGCACGAAGAATAGGCACAACAGTAATTTTTTTACCTTTGATATGCTCTACATCTAATGTTGAACCATCCCATCCAGTGATTTGTACGCTTTCTAATGGTAGGTTTTTTGTTGCTTCGTAAGTAAGCAAGGTACCTACTTCAGACGCTAGCTCACGGAAACTTTTAGTACTAATACCTTCTGCGCGCATAAGGCCAAGTTTGTGTTGAACTAACGGATGAGTAATTACATGGATAGACATAAGTAGAACCTAAATGAAATAAATTACGCCTATTTTAGCGTAAATTAATGAGCTCTACTGCAAAAAATGCACAACATTTGCATTAATTCTTTTAAATGACTTAATTTTATTCAATAAAAAGCAAACATACCTGTATAACTTCTTCAACCCGATAGTATTTTCTCCATAACCCAACTTGTATGAAGTGCGCTTTCACCAGTTGATGGGTGTGGTTGCTGAGCATGAAAATAGTTCGCCATGTTTTCAACATGATATTGTTGAATATGTGTAGGGTTATCAATTACGAACTCTTGTTTGCCCTGCGCGTTGTTAAGCAAAATCGGTTTTTCGTCAAAAACACTAAAGCTAAGCTCGCCTTCACTGCCAAAAATCATCACATCATCAAAACGATTAGATGAAGCAAAGTTCCAGCTCCCAGTGCCTGTAACACCCGATTGATGCTGCCAGTGCGCGGTAATAGCATCGAATGCTGAATATAAGCCTTGTTGATTAGCACATAAACCATGCACCTTATTAAAATCACCTAAAAGGTAAGCAAGTAAATCAAGACCATGGCTGGCTAAATCGTCAAAGTAACCTCCTCGAGCCACGTTTTGATCTGTGCGCCAGTTGTATTCACCCGATAAATCAAGGGCGTTAGGTGCTTTACTTAAATGCCAACTTACATGACGAGGCTTACCAATGGCACCTTGCTCAAGTAATTGTTTAACGTGATTAAAGCGTGGTAATGAACGGCGATAATAAGCGACAAATAGCGGCTGTTTAGCCTCTTTAAATGCTGTAACAATGTCAAGGCTATCTTGATAACTTGGCGCCAGTGGCTTTTCGATACAACACGGTTTACCTGCCGCAGCAACATCAAGAGCAAACGCTTTATGGCTATCTGGCGGCGTGGCAATATACACGGCATCAACACTGTTATCGTTAATGAGTTCGCTCGGCGATGCGAACACCTTTGCAACATTGTGGCGTTTAGCATAATCATGGGCTTTTTCTAAGTCGCGGCGTGTTATCCCAATAAGCGCAATACCTTCTGCGTGTTGATAAGCAGGGCCGCTTTTCACTTCGGTTACAGCACCACAGCCGATAATGGCAAATCGCATTGGCTTATTCATTGCTAATCCTTTATTTTTAAGTACGTTACAAATTGCTGCTGCATGTAGCCGTTTATTTTTGCATGTTCTGGGCTCCAACCGGCTAAAAAACGATAAAAATCGCTCCATGCGTAACACCAAAGCGCTCGCCAACTGCTAACGACATGCGCTGGATTGACACTCGGCTGATAACGTTTTAGTCCCTGTGTGAGGGTGTCAAAATAGCGATTTAAATAGTCATCTGCAACTGATTTTAATGCAGTATCATCTAAGCAACTGCCTAAAAAATACATGACATCAATCACCCCAACACCTTTGCCAACATATTGAAAATCATAGCCAAGAACATGCTGGTTTTGTGGCACAATAGCAAAATTGGCAAGCTTAGCATCACCATGAATTAATGTTTGGTAAGGTGACTCATTCAACGCAGTATCAATAGCGTGTGCCTGCGCTTTTAAGCTTAAATCGCTCATACGCTTTAGCTCATCGGGCCGTGTTGCTAAATGCCAATAACTACCTCGCGGCCAAAGGCCATCGGCAGAGCTTGCTAAATGAAAAGCATGAAAGTGTGCAAGCCAGTTTATAATTGCTTCAATGTCGCGGTGTGTAGCACTTGCTTGCTGGTAGCCAAGTGCACTGAAATCACTAAATAACAGCGCTTGCTTACTGCCCTCTTGGATTGCCTCAATACAATGAATAGCCGCAGCTTCATGTGGCAATTGCTTAGCGTAATGCCGATACCAATTAAATTCGACTAAGTAAGATTGCCGCTTTCTGGCAAGCGCAAAATCACTTTGTTTTATACGACTATGATTGATCTGACTTGGCACTTCAATCGCTTTAATTACCCTAGCCGCACCATCTATTTGGCAACGAATAATCTCACCGCATTCACTCCATACTGATGCCGCTTGCTGTAGCTCTGTAATGTTTGAAAAGTGAGAAGTAACAAATTGCCTAAGATCCATAACGCTCTGTAATTTATATAAACCGATGGCAATGGTAGGTGATATTGGCTATTGGTACAACGACCTATAAGCAATAAAAAACCCGTGCTAAGCACGGGTTTTCGAAGATAAAGTCCTAATACTGCTCAGGACTTGCATTGTTGAATTACTCGTTTACCACACTTTTAAGTGGGTTTACTGGCTTTGCATTGTCATCCAGTAAGTTCATGTCAAAGTCGAACTCATCAACACGAATCGCTTTTTCACGTTTCTTGTTGTAATCAATCAGTTTTGCATACTCTTCTTCGTTGATAACACTTGCAACAAGTGCATTATCAAGCGTTTCTGCAAAACGAACACCCGGCTTAATAGTTTTAGCACGCAGTGCTTTTTTAACTTTTGCAAGTAAATCAAGGCACGCCATTTTCGCTTTGTACGCTTGCTCATTGATGTAATGACCATCACCTTCAATTGGATTAACCAAGTGAGTGATTTGCGCTTTAAATGCCGTATCCATTTGCGCTTGAGTGGCAAGTTCACGGATTAAATCATCGCTGATCTTAGGCATTTTCAATGAGTAGTTCATCGTAATGAAACGCATAAACTTACGAGTACCACTTGCAGGGAAGTTATCTAAGAACTTATGCAATGCTTCTTCAGCGCTTTGTAGTGCAAAGCGAGTCGCATAGTGGAAGTAAGGCGCAGCTTGCTCACGTTCACTGCTTGCTACTTTTTGCTCGTAATATTTAATTGATGCCATCGCCGCATACAAGAAGCTCATTACGTCGCCTAAACGTGCAGATAGCATTTCTGCTTGCTTAAGTTTGCCGCCCAGTACCAATAACGAGAAGTCAGCGTAAACTGCTAGTTTTGCAGATAATTTATGCGCTGCTTTTTCGTATTCACGTACTTCGGGTAGTGACGATTTAGCACCGGCAGTAAACGGTAATACACCTAAACGGAAAGCACGTAAGCTGTTAGCTACGCTGTAACCTACTGTTTTACGTAAGATGCTGTTGAATTCTTTATCTGCATTTTTGTCTTCGCTATGGATAGACTCAACCATAGATTGAAGGTAAGGGTGACAACGCATTACACCTTGGCCAAAAATCATTAGGTTACGAGTAAGAATGTTTGCACCTTCAACCGTGATTGCGATTGGTTGTGCAACATATCCACTTGCTAATGTATTTTGCGGGCCATTTTGAATTGCTTTACCTGCTTGAATATCCATTGCTGAATCAAGCACGTTACGACCAATTTCTGTCATGTGGTATTTCGCAATCGCAGTGACGACAGATGGTTTTAAGCCCATGCCTAAACCTTCTGTTGTTAATACACGCATTGCTTCTTGAAGATAAGTTTTACCTGCAATATCAGCAAGCTTCTCTTGAATACCTTCGAATTGACCAAT
The DNA here is from genome assembly GCF_005887195.1 of Pseudoalteromonas sp. S1650. Classification (NCBI taxonomy): domain Bacteria; kingdom Pseudomonadati; phylum Pseudomonadota; class Gammaproteobacteria; order Alteromonadales; family Pseudoalteromonadaceae; genus Pseudoalteromonas; species Pseudoalteromonas sp. S1650. The sequence goes on from NZ_PNDF01000028.1 coordinate 108,521, forward strand.
CGCCAGACCAAACTGCTCACGTACTGCTGCGTACTCAGAAGCACCTTTGAATGCCACTTGTGATGAGCTAACACCTAGTGCTGGTAACGAGATACCACGGCCTGCACCTAAACAGCTAACCAGCATTTGCCAGCCACGGCCGATGTTCTTTTGACCACCAATGATGAAGTCCATTGGTACAAATACTTTTTCACCGCGAGTCGTACCGTTGTAAAAACGGATACCCATAGGATCATGACGATTACCAAGTTCAACACCAGGGTGATCTTTAGGAATTAGCGCACAGGTAATACCGAGGTTTTCTTTGCCACCGAGTAAACCATCAGGGTCAACTACTTTAAATGCTAAACCTAATACTGTCGCAATTGGCGCAAGTGTGATGTAACGTTTGTCCCAGGTAATTTCTAAACCTAGCACTTCTTCGCCATTAAACTGACCACGTTTAACAACACCGATATCTGGAATACCACCCGCATCTGAACCCGCTTCTGGGCTAGTTAGTGCGAAACAAGGAATGTCGCGACCATTTGCAAGACGTGGTAAGTAGTGATCTTGTTGCTCTTTAGTACCAAAGTGGAGTAATAGCTCACCTGGGCCTAATGAATTAGGAACCATCACGGTTACCGCAACCGCAGAACTCTTAGTCGCGATAGTCGCAACGATTGTTGAGTTTGCATAAGGGCTGAATTCTAAACCGCCGAATGATTTAGGAATGATAAGCGAGAAAAAGCGCTCTTTTTTCAAGAAATCAAGAATGTAGTCAGGAAGATGAACACCATTTTGAATTTCAGAATCATCAATCATTGATAATAATTCTTTCACTGGGCCATCTAAGAATGCTTGCTCTTCAGCGCTCAGCTTAGCTGCTGGCACGTCACGAAGTGCATCGAAATCAGGTTTACCTTGGTAGATTGAACCTTCTAACCAAACATCACCCGCATCTAACGCTTCTTGTTCTGTAATTGAAATACTAGGTAATACTTTTTTTAATTTTGTACGTAAGCTCATAATAAACTCATCCGACCAGATAGTAATACCTACATTACGTCATAAAATAAGCAATAGATCAATTGGTCCAACCAGTTTTTTTAACATTTTTTTATATTTATTTTTTCTTTGCATGCTAAGCACTTGAATACAATGGGTTTACACGTGTAAGCTCAAACGCTATTTTTTATCCCAAAATGGTTTACAACTAAAGGCTGACAATAAAAAGCCCAACTAAAAAGTTGGGCTTAGATGTAAATGCTGAAGGAATGCTTTATAGCTCATCCTCGATAGGGAATAACGAAATAAACCACACTTGAAAGCGTCGCCAAGAAGACGTTTGTGGCTCTTCATCAAATTGCTCATTACTCACTGTGTCGAGCCAAACTAAATCATCATCCTTTAAATCAACTTTCCAAGCATACTCAGCCATATCAGTATCAACCCACTTTGATAGTGATCGGCTTAATTTAGAGCTGTTGATCAATACACCCATTTCAGTATTTAAATCAAGTGAGCGAGGGTCAAGGTTCATGGTACCGACAAAGATCTTTTCATCATCAAAGGTCATGGTTTTTGCGTGTAGGCTTGCTTGTGATGACCCAGTAACCTTACGCCCTGCTTTGCGCTTAACGGCCATCAAGTCACTTGGCTTTAATTCCCAAAGTTTTACCCCTCCAGAAATTAAATCTTTGCGGTACTTTTTATATCCTGCATGCACAGCTGAGACATCCGTGGCGGCTAGTGAATTTGTTAGCACAGTAACGTTAACGCCCTGCCGCACCCAGTATGTTAGCAACTTAACGCCTTGCTCTTTGGGAATAAAGTAAGGCGAAATAATAATAACTCTTTGCTCTGGTTGCCCCAGCCTTTGAAGTAAACGTGGCGACATATTTGACGACTTTTCACGCACTTCATTTAAAACCTTATCAGGATGGTCAAAAAACAGCTCTGAGGTTTGCCAGTCAAATGTAATTTCGTCATCAAGCAAGCGTTTAACAAACTCGCTTTCATGCAGCTGCTGAACATAATTGCTCTGTCGGTTTTGTTCAACATAGCTCGACAATGTTTTAGTGATATCTATGAGTGACTGTTCATCACGTTTACCGTGTAAATCTTCAACTGGGTAAGACAATTGATGATTCCAATATAAATCAAATGCTTTAGATGCATTTGGAACAATTTCACCAACACTCATAACATCTAAATCAATAAACTCAGAATGATCTTCAGCCGAGAAGTACGCATTACCAATGTTTCGCCCACCAGTAATAAAAATACGATTATCGACTATAAAGCTCTTATTATGCATGCGCCTAGAAAGCTGTCTAAAGTTGGTAATAAAGCCGAGCGCCCTAAAACGACGGTTAGGAAATGGATTAAATAATCGAACTTCAATATTTGGATGTACAGCCAGTGCCGCTAAATCAAGCTCACTGTCGGCTTGCGATAAGTCATCAAGCAACAAGCGAATTCTTACCCCTCTATCTGCGGCTTTTAATAAAAAGGCTGTAAATAAAATGGTAGTTTGTTGCCTGTGATATAAATAGTACTGCACATCAATGGTGTGCTCGGCAGAATCAATAAGTGCCAACCTAGCTACAAAGGCATCGACCCCATCTGCTAAAGGATAAAACCCTGATAACCCAGGATGATTATTACCCACTGCATCTCCTATGGTACTGGGTGTATCTGCTGCAATGGCATAGCTTGGTTGAATGGACTCTCGTGAAGGTAATTGCGCGCAGCCCGCGGTGATTAAAATGAGTACTGCACAAAAAAGTGATTTTGAAGAGTCTATTATCATGGCTTCCTACCAATGACCGTGTGATACACGTATCTGCTTTGTTATAACCCTAATAAATGAAGGGGTTAAAAGCAAATAAAAACTCGTAAGTATGGGGATTAATTAGAACAATTGAACGAAGAAAAAATAGTTAAGCACGCATGCTTAAGAGCAAGTAACTACGCTACTTGCTCAGTGATATCTGCAATTTCGATCAGTTTGCGATTAAGAATTTTTTTACAACAACCGCAACACTTGCCGCACTGGCTACCCACTTGCAGCTCTTTTGATAAATCGCGCATCGTCATAGCGCCATCATCAATTGTTTGTTCGATTTTTTTATCAGTCACACCATGACATAAACAGATATACATGAATGCAAACCACTCTCATTTCTCTTGATGGTCAGCATATTAATCTAAACGGTAATAGTTCGCAATAGTGTTATAGGCAATATTTGCATAACTTTTATACTGAAATTTCATAAGTGGCACACAGCTAAAAATTTTCCCTTATGATTTGGGCAGTTAGTTAAAGGCGAATAAAGAAAAAATTTCTAACTTTTTTGAGGGGTGGTTAGTGTTGCAGTTGAAAGAAAAAGAGAGGATGGCTCAGATACAGAGCATTAGGCGATGAAAAAACAAAGAACCCAACACTTCAACAACTGGAAAAACACGCGCCTTGATTATGGGAAGAGCAACTCGTCCTTAGCTGCTTTTAAAAGTTCATCCCATCCCTCAGGTGGATGACCAGAATTTAACATCTTTTCGAATACTTTGTAGGCATCGGTTTTACTACCGTATGCACGTTTATTATTTTCATCATTGACCCATGCATAAACGATGATTTTTGACCCTAAATGATATCGAAAAAACAAACGGTATTGTTGGAAGAACTTTGCTCGAAACCAGTGCTTGTTATCATCACCTAATGTGCTTCCTTGGCGAAACTCAGGGCTGGTAGGATCATGCGGTATGAGTTCAAAGATTAACCGTTGAATAGCGGCTAATCGTTTCGTGGCATTTTTTTTAAGGTAGCCCTTTGGATCTTTATTCCGAAGAGCCTCAACTTGTGTTTTAAGGCTTATGTATTGCTCTTTAAACAATGGATGAGTGTAAAGTGTCTAACCATATACGACCATTGGTATCGTTTTTTGCAAACTTACTCGTCCTCATCCAATAACGGAGCATCTAAATCGATTTCTACACCTTCAATCAACACATCAACGTTTTCTCGCATAATTGCTGATAACGGTTCTATTCTTTCAGGATGAGCCTGCATATCACGCGCTATGAATGATAAAAACTCGCCAAGTACAGGATCGCTTTCTTGCACTGCTGCACGCGAAATAACAACGCTGCCATCAGATTGAATCGTGTATTTAATTTTATCTTTTTTACCTAAGTGCAACGCCTTACGAACAGGGCTAGGCACCGTAGTTTGAAAACGGTCTGTCAATGTTGATTCAGTTTCTAAAACAACTTGTGCCATAACAACCTCTGTCTTTTATTTGCTTCATCAGCTTTGATTTTAGTACGAACGAACAGGCAATGAAAATGCATTACCTTTTTAAAATGAGCTAGAAAATACACAAGTTGCTTAATGCTGAAAGGGGGGACTTGTCTAGACACTCAGCTAGCTGAGTGTGCGCTCATTCCCTCACGACGTAACATGATACAAAGCACCTGCAAACTCTAATCGTAGTGGCCTAGCCATCCTTGCACGTATCAATCTTGGTTAGTTAATAACTAAAAATTAGGCTTCAATATGCTAAAGGGCAAAAAGAAAGACCTGAGCCTGTTGGCTACTCGTTATGATAAATAAACCATTTTTAAATAACACAACAAAGCCAACCCTTTAGTTGGTAATAAAGCACTGCGTTTGCTATTTTACCCCTAATACTAAATATGTAATCGAGGACACATGGAAGCGCCTACTTTTGAATTAACCCGTGATAACTTTAACTCAATCTTTTTTCAGACTTTCATAAAAACGAAAGTGCAACCTGAAATACCTATCATAAGATGCGCAGTGCCTTTACCGAAAGCACAGAAATTCAAGGCAAAATTAATTACTGCCGTTATTTTCATTATTGCATGTCACCTTGTTTGGAAAACACAATCTGGTGCAGGTGCAATTGCCGCTGTGGTCATTACTTATCTCAGTTATTTTTTAATTCAGATGTTTATTGCCAATAAGCGTTATTTCATCCATGAATCTCCCTTGTGCGAAATTAAAATAAACAAAGAAGAGGTTTACCTGCCTGCACTTTTATTCGATGACAGAAAAGCACGAACACTTAAAAGAGAAGATTTACTTAATGTTGAGGCCGTATGGAATTTTACACGCACCAAAAGCGGCTACGATATTAACGATCCACAACCTAGGCGTGCCTATCTATTTTCTGTTATTTTTAAAACTCGCTATGGTGATTCAATTCCTTTAAATGACTGGAGCTTAGAACATCCTGAGCTTTTCAAGACACTTGTTGAGTATGATTACCCAGTAACTATGATCAGAACAGCCAAACGCGGGTCACCAATAACAGTTCACATAAAATGGTTCTTCCTATTTACCTTTATATGTACTCTCATCTACTCACTTATAAAGTATGTAATTTAGCGGACTTATAAAGTATGTAATTTAGCGGACTTATAAATATGCAATTGGCAAAGTAACTGCGAACAAGCGCTTTGCCTTAAACTTACGCTTTATTGTTAAACAGCATACCAGAGTGATTACTAGAAGTAGGAGCAAACAATGAGTTTATCATCGTAGAAACATTACTTTTTACGGCAAGCTGGACTGCATTTATTTCTTCATCAAGTTGTTTATTAAGCTCTAGTAACTCACTTTCTCGTTGTTCTGGAGCTAGGTCTTTATTGCTTTTTAAACTATTAATCTTATTTTGTAACTCCTTTATTTTTACTACTAGCTCTTGTTGTGTTTGTGATGTCTTTGATTGAGCTTCTGCTTGTGGATCAGAATCAACGCCCGCTTCTTGTTGTTTAGAGCCTTGAAGGGTTGTTGCTCTTTCACTTGCTGGGTTTAGCTCATTTTTATTTTGCTGATCTAATAATGGCTCTTTTAGGAATGAAGATGTGTACGAAGTTAGCTGCATAGTTTTCCTATCGTTAATTTTTTGGCGTTTAGCTATAAACTTTTTAAGATCAAACTAGATGCACGATCCGTACCCATTTGGAACCCAAAAGCCATTATACGGCTAAATATGTCAAATCCTCTAAAGTTAGCGTTATTAAACTTTAACTTTTGAATCCTCACTTCAAATAAACCAACACTAAAGAACTACTTTTTAACTTTTAAACAACCTTTTTTGATCTTTTTTTAAACACCGCCCGTACGCCTTATTGAAGTGGACACGTCGTAACGTCCGAACATACAAAGATATAAGGAACAACGATGAAATACATACTCCTGGCTAGCAGCTTACTTTTTCTCACCGCGTGTAGCGATGATGATGACGATAACACCGAAGTTGTTACCCCACCCCCAGTTCAAGAATTCACTCCAAGTAAAACCTATTCTGTAACTTTAAGTGGCAAACAAGAAGTACCAATGAATGACTCAATGCAAACAGCGACTGCAACGGTAGAGCTTGACGAAAGTTTAATGCAATTTCGTGCAACACTTGATGCAAGCTCAGTCGAAGGTTTTAGCGCAGCACATATACACGACGGCGATTTGGGCGCTAATGGTGATGTTGCTTTTGCATTTGAAGCCACTACCGATGGTATGTATGAAGTCGCAATTACCGACCTTGATGAAAGTCTAATTGCTGATTTAATGGATGGCGATTGGTATATAAACCTTCATACTGAACAGTACGCAAACGGCGAGCTTCGTGCGCAAATTGTGCCAGACACAACCAGCATCATCACGTTTGTTTTAAATGGCGATCAGCAAGTGCCTATGAACGACAGTGACGCAATGGGTTATGGCTATGCATCTTATGATAGCGCCACGACAGAATTACGGCTTCGCGCGGTGACTATGGGTGTTGATGACGCTACAGCAGCTCATATCCACACGGGTAAATTAGGCTCAAATGGTGACGTATTCGTAACTTTAGAGCAAGACGACGAAGTCATGACTGACTGGGTTGTACCAGAAGATACTATGATTGACAGCGACACTCTGGCAGTACTTTTAGACGGCGGTCACTATGTTAATGTTCATACGCCTGAATTTGCCGGTGGCGAAATTCGCGGCCAAATCTTAACAGACAACTATGCAGTTGCGACCTTTGACTTAAGTGGTAATCAAGAAGTGCCTATGGTCAGCACCATGGCTGATGGTGATGGTTATGCCCTTGTTGATACAACAGACTACAGCGTAGAGCTTACTGTTGTAACATCAGGCTTAGACGATGCAAGTGCTGCGCATATTCATACAGGTCGTATCGGGACTAATGGCGATGTATTAGTGGCTCTTGAACAATCGATGGACGACAGTAACGTCTGGATGACACCAAGCAACACACAAATCAACGCGGATATTTTTGCAGTGCTGGCTTCTGGCGGTCATTATGTCAATATTCATACACCTGCTAATGCTGGCGGCGAGCTTCGTGGGCAAATCCTAACCAGTAACTATGGTTTTACGAGCTTTAAACTAAGCGGTAAGCAAGAAGTTCCTGCTGTCGAATCTGATGCAAGTGGTGAAGGTTATGCATTAATTAACATGGATAACTATGGCTTAGAGCTATTAGTAAACACAATGGGTGTTGATGATGCGACAGGTGCACACATTCATACTGGCCGAATTGGCACCAATGGCGACGTTCTAGTAGCGCTTGAGCAGTCAACAACTGATGCAGGCATGTGGATGACGCCAGCAAATACCATGATCAACGCAGAGATATTTGAGGTACTTGCATCAGGTGGTCATTAC
>NZ_PNDF01000277.1:0-252 GCF_005887195.1 Pseudoalteromonas sp. S1650
CCGGGCATGGGAGCTTACGATAAGTTTATAGAGCTATTTGATAATTACTCAAAAGAAGCGGGTAAAAAGCAGTAGTTGATCCCGTATTTTATTTCGGCTCCCCGAGGAACGAAAGACGAAGACAGGGTGAATATGGCGCTATGGTTAAAGGATCATGACTTTAAGGATGATCAAGTACAAACCTTTTATCCATCCCCGATGTCCAATGCAACCACAAATTATCACCCTGAGCTCTACTCTCTACGCACTATT
>NZ_PNDF01000278.1:0-240 GCF_005887195.1 Pseudoalteromonas sp. S1650
AACTATCAATCTGCAACTTTTACTCTAACAAAAGAAGCTTAATGTGGATGAAGAACTCTACAAAAGTAGAATATAACGATAGCGCCAGGCTCGAAAAGAATCCGAAGCGCTTATAGAACAGAAGACCATAGAGTTATATGAACCCAATATGACGCTAAATCTAGCCGCCGAAAATCAAGAACAAGAAGTCTTCCTTCGCACCCAGGATTTAAATTAAGCCAAAGACTTAGCCGCTGCCGC
>NZ_PNDF01000279.1:0-414 GCF_005887195.1 Pseudoalteromonas sp. S1650
TGTCGTTACGTGTACGTACGAAACCAATTGCACCATCGTATTGTTCTGCTTCTAAGAAGCGAACGATAGCTGTGTTTTTGTGTACGTGTGCATTCCAATATTGTTGCTCCAGCGTTGATACAGTTGAGTTAGGCGCAGAGATATGAACTTGCTCAGGCGCTTTCTTGTACTTGCTGCTGATATTTTGAATTTGCTTAGGCATGGTCGCAGAGAACAGAGATGTTTGCTTTTCACGTGGTGTTTTCTCCATGATGCTTTCTACATCATCAATGAAGCCCATGAGTAACATTTCGTCTGCTTCATCAAGAACAAGTGCTTGTAAGCTCTCAAACTTGATTGAGCCACGGTTAATGTGGGCAATTAAGCGACCTGGCGTGGCAACAATGATTTGCGCGCCACGACGAAGTGCACTTA
>NZ_PNDF01000280.1:0-207 GCF_005887195.1 Pseudoalteromonas sp. S1650
ATTCGTCCTTTCACTAGCAATTGCAAAACATGATCGTAAAGACTGACCACCACCAAATTTTTATTAACATTAAAGCCGGCTTGTTTCAAATAATGTTCACTTGAATAGCCACGAATTGTAGCCACACGATATATCTTTGCTTGTTTTAAGCTATTTAATTCGTCGTTTTGTTTGGCAAGCCCAACAAAATAAGCATCGGCAAAATAG
>NZ_PNDF01000281.1:0-260 GCF_005887195.1 Pseudoalteromonas sp. S1650
ACAATACTTTTATGCTCCTGGCGACATTTCGCAAAACCGCTTATTGCAGGATGGTGATATTGTTCAAGTAAGCCGAAAAGATATGCAAAAAGTGTTTGTACTTGGTGATGTAAAACGCGATGGTACAGTGGTTGTTAATCGCTATGGTTTAAATTTAGCACAAGCATTAATGAATGATGGTGGCTTAATCTATAATACATCAGATTCATATGGCGTATTAGTTCTTCGCAATAGCATCTTATACAATAATGTCGTAATTT
>NZ_PNDF01000282.1:0-346 GCF_005887195.1 Pseudoalteromonas sp. S1650
TCTGTGATGTTTTATGGAGTAAGGTATATCTTACCTGCCCGTGAAATTGTTGAGGTCTTCTTGGCTCCTGACGTCGAGCGAGAGAATATCCAATCATATACATAGCCAGCAGCATGCTGGCTTTTTCGTCTTTAATTTAACGTAATGCGTTTATACGCTCAACAAGTGGTGGGTGTGATGAGAATCACTCATCAACACATATACCGCTTGCAATACCCAACGCCATCATTGAACCTGCTTGTTGTGATGCGTGGTGTTGTATTTACCGCTCAAGGGCGATGCGCGTTTTGTGTGGACATTCGAGTTTTTCTGGGCCGGCATCGGCAGAGAGGTCGCTGGTAGGGGT
>NZ_PNDF01000283.1:0-373 GCF_005887195.1 Pseudoalteromonas sp. S1650
CCATTTGAGCTAAAGGCCAAGTTCATGAGCGTTCATTTGAAATATTATGAGAGATATAACGTGTTATCAGAATGGCAGCATCAGCATGGCAACCTGATTTTTCTAACAATCTAAAACCGGCAGCGTCCGTCTGATCAAATTGATGGTAGGTCAGGCTCAAATCGTCTTTTAACCTTACTTCAAGCTCAACTGTACAGGCAGCAAAGCTTACATTTGATATAATTCAAAACCCGATTGATGAGAGACCTGTTTTCATAATTCTGTCATTAAATTTGCTAATCCCTTTATAAGATACAACGGCAAGCAACCGAACGTTCACCACGACCTCAAAGTATTTAATTCCATTTAACATTTAAATAGACTTTATTCATAT
>NZ_PNDF01000284.1:0-228 GCF_005887195.1 Pseudoalteromonas sp. S1650
AACACGGGCAAGTGAATTAATCAGGCCATGTAGAGCCCACCGCATTACGGATGCAAACCTCACACGTGGATAAACAATCTAGAGTAAGGAGCCCGCAGGCTTCTTGTTGGGTCGCCAAGTACGGTAATTAAGAAGCGTCATTACTCCCATCAAGGCAGCGCTGGCGGAATATAAAGGAGCTGAGTCGAGCAGTGTATTTCCAGTGCTTGGCAATCAGTTTGAGCATAA
>NZ_PNDF01000285.1:0-206 GCF_005887195.1 Pseudoalteromonas sp. S1650
CCAAAAAGTGTGCCGGAAATTATCAGTTTATCAGGCCAACGTTTGTAGTAGGCAGCGGATAAAATACAACTTCGTACGCCAACTATGACGCATACAATGAGCGCATAAACACTCAATTCGAGTGTTGATCGAAATAACAATTTTATATGTTGAAATACACTCTCACCAGATGCAAAAGCAATTCCCCAAACCCCCTGAATAATGCG
>NZ_PNDF01000029.1:0-52708 GCF_005887195.1 Pseudoalteromonas sp. S1650
CCACAAAGGTCAACACGCCCTAATTTTAACTTTTTTGCCAATCAAGAGTCAGTGATACTGAATCTGCAAAGCGCAGCGCGTGCGGTTTATCAACGCGCACTTTGGCATAGTGAACACTTTGATGCTGGTGGCAAATTGCTAAAATCTCAGCAACCAATTTTTCTAACAGCAAAAAGTGGCCTTCCTCTACAAGGCTGATCACTTCTTTGGTAATAGTCTTGTAGTTTAGTGCTTTATCAACCGCATCAGTTTCACAGGCTTGATCTGCAGGGTAGTGGATTTCTAAGTTAATCACTACATCTTGTTTTTTCTCACGTTCCTCAGGATTAAAACCAATAAAGGTTCGTAGCCTGAGGTTAGTGACATTAATAATTGCGTTGGCCATCATTACCCTCTAACTAGTTGTAAAAACTCGTTACGGGTTTTTGGATCGGCTCTGAAGTTACCTAACATAACTGATGTACGCATGCTTGAATTTTGTTTTTCAACGCCGCGCATCATCATACACATGTGTTTTGCTTCAACGATTACGCCAACACCTTTCGCACCAGTTACTTCTTCAACCGCTTTAGCAATTTGATGAGTTAATTGTTCTTGAATTTGAAAACGACGCGCATACATATCAACAATTCGCGCAAACTTCGATAAACCAAGTACTTTGCCGTTAGGAATATAAGCAATATGACAGCGGCCAACAAACGGTAATAAGTGATGTTCACACATAGAGTAAAGCTCAATGTCTTGGATTAAAACCATATCATCGGCGTCTGAAGTGAATACCGCATTGTTGGTGATCTCGTCTAATGTTTGACGGTAACCTTTAGTCAGGTACTCCATTGCTTTTGCAGCGCGCTTTGGTGTGTCGAGTAATCCTTCACGAGCAGGATCTTCACCTACCGCAGTAATTATTTGTTGGTAACTGTTTTTTAAATCATCGTGCATAGCTTTCTCAGTAATTCGTTATTTTAAATGTCTGCCACCATCAACAGGCATAGAACGACCTGTAATGTAGTGACTGCTTAGTAATAGTTCTACGCTGTTAATAATCTCGGCGCAGCCGGGCTCAATGCCCATTAGCGATTTCTTTAATGTTTTGGCTTTGTACTCGTCACTATCGTGCTCGTTAAAAATGATCAGCGAGGGAGCGATAGCATTCACTTTAATGGCCGGTGCAAATTTAGCGGCAAACGACTTTGTTAAATTATCAAGCGCCGCTTTACTTGCTGCATAAGCAAGGTGCTTAGGACTGCCTTTTTCAACAACATAGTCAGTTAAATGAATAATATCTGCGGCTTGGCCACTGTTTTGCTGATAATGCAGTAGCAAGTCAGAGGCTGCTAAATTAATTAAATAGGGCGCTTTGGCATGAATACGCATCATGTTATCAAATAGGTCAGCGTAATCGTGATTATTTGCTTCGCAATCCCAGCTAGATGCATTATGAATAATTGCCTTGAGCTGGTTGGTATGCGCTTTTAATTCTTCAATAAAGTGCCCGATAGCTTGGTCACTATTAAAATCTGCATGGATACAAATAGCGCCTTTGCCTGCAAGCACATCAATTGCTGCATGGCGGGTACGATAAGTGACTATGATTTCTTGCCCTTGCGATAATAAGTGCTCGGCCAGAGCGAGTCCAATACGTTGGCCTGCGCCGGTAATTAAGATGGGCGATGACATAAGCTAATATAAAACCTTAGATTTTTGATTTGAAATATAATGTATTTACTGTAACAACTATAAACCAAATTACAGAACTATTTCATCTTTACTGCAATCATGTTGCTAACTTTTACGTCAGGCATGATGCTCTAGATCATTTTGTGAAGCTGATAATCAGTGATTGAAGGTTCTGAATATTGCTAAGGGGTGCGGGAGGAGTAGAAAAGGGCAATTATTATTGCCCTCGCAATGTTTAAACTACCCTTAAAGCTCGTCGTAAACGGTTGGGATTGCTTGGCGTTTATGTTGAGTACGTAAGTAAATTGCTGTTAGCTTTTCTTCGACTTCATTGCTGACGTCTTTACCTTCTAAGAAATCATCAATTTGATCGTAAGTGAGGCCTAGCGCTTCTTCGTCAGTCAGACCTGGGCGATCACACTCTAAATCGGCCGTTGGGGCTTTATTTACCAGTACTGCTGGTGCTCCCAAATGCTCAGCAAGTGCACGAACTTGACGCTTTGATAAACCAAATAACGGCGCTAAATCACATGCACCGTCACCAAACTTGGTGTAAAAACCCGTGATGTTTTCAGCACTGTGATCGGTACCAACCACTAAGCCTTGGCAGAAACCAGCAATTTCATACTGCGCAACCATGCGCTGGCGTGCCTTCACATTGCCTTTGATAAAGTCAATTTTAGCTTGCTCTGGTAATTCAGCACCACCACCAACAACCGCGGCCATTGCTTGTTCATGCATGCCATCGACAGCCGCTTTAATGTTAACCGTCATACGCTTGCTTGGCTTAATAAAATCAACAGCCATTTGTGCTTCATCTTCATCTGCTTGAACACCATAAGGTAAGCGAACTGCAATAAATTGATATTTGTTGGTGTTGAGTTCTTGGTTTAATTCATCAACCGCTAATTGGCATAAGCGGCCACAGGTTGATGAGTCAACACCGCCACTGATCCCTAATACAAGTGAGCGAGAGTGCGCAGCAGTAAGTCGGCTTTTAAGAAAGTTAACGCGACGGGTAATTTCCGCTTTTACATCAATAGTTGGTTGGACTTTCATTTCCGCCAGAATGTCGGCACGCATGGTAGAGCTCCTATTTTTCGTTGTGGTTGTCAGCGTTTTTTACATTATGTTATGGGCGCGGTTTTTATTAAAGACCTAAATGCGCTTTTATTTCGTTGACTTGCTGCTTAAGATCTTCGATTTCGCTCAGTAATTGTTGCACTTCACTGTTGTTATCCTGCATCGGCTCACTAGCAGCCATATCCTCAGTGATGCTGTCTGGGTCAACAAATAAGTGCATATAGCGGCTCTCTCGTTTGCCTGGCTCTCGTGCTAAGCGTGCAACATGTTCTTGCTCAATGAGTGTATTTAATGCGGCTTCAACTTCATTGACATTGCTAAACTCAGCTAGTCGGTTGCTGCGCGTTCTTAGCTCTCCCGGTGTTTGTGGGCCGCGTAGCAGCAGTAAACAAATAATGGCGCGTTGCTGCTCAGTAAATTGCAAACTGCCAAATTCGGTATTACAAAAGCGGTGAGCATATTTATTAACCCGCCCTGACAACCCTTCATCAAGAGTTACTAAGCGTGATGCAATAAGCTCATCTAGGGTATCTTGTACTTGCGCCTCAGTGAGAGACAGCACCGGTTCACGGTTAGATTTTTGATTACATGCATTAGTGAGGGAGTTTAAAGATAACGGATAATGTTCGGGTGTTGTACTTTGCTTTTCGAGTAAACAGCCAATAACGCGTTGTTGTATCGATGATAATTGCATGATTTTATTTCTCTTTAATGTGCTGCACTTAGCCAAATTGCTAATTTTTTATTTAATGAGTCAAAGTTAAGGGGTTTTGTTAAATAATCATCCATGCCAGCATCTAAACAGCGTTCTTTGTCACCCTGCATTGCATTGGCAGTTAGTGCAACAATATTGACTTTCTGATGTGCTTCGCCAGCTTTTCCTAATCTTATTGCCTTTGTTGCTTGATAGCCGTCCATTTCTGGCATTTGGCAGTCCATTAGCACTAGTTCGTAAGGGGCATTCTCATTATTTGCTAGTTTTGTTATTGCCTCAAGACCATTTTCAGCAATGTCAAAACTAATACCTGCTTGTTTGAGTAAGGCGCCAGCAACCACTTGGTTAACTTTATTGTCTTCGACTAATAAGACGCGAGATGATGTACTCGAAGCTGGCATGGAAATTTTAGCGATGCTTTGTTCTTTATTTACTTGTTGTTGTTCAATGTACTTTTCGTTAGCCAAAGAGTTAAATAAGTCTGAAGGGGTTAAAGGTTTAAATATAATACTTTGCGCTTCTAAAGTTTGTTTAGATTGCTCTTCAGTTAGGCTCATAGGTGCCATTAAAATACATTTACATGCATTGTTATTATAATATTTTTGGAACGCTCGTTGCTCTGATTGTTCTGCTTGCATATAAAGTTGGTAATCTATAAAAACTGCATCGCAAGGTGGCTCTTGAGAGTGGGCTGCACGGTTAATTAAGCTTGGCATATTGCCAATAACTTCAACTTTTGCTCCCCATAATTGCAATTGTTTTTTAGTAATGCTGCTACTGAGCTTGCAGTTGTCAGCAATTAAAATGCGTTTTTTATCAATTAAGTGACTTGGCTCATGCAGCTGCTTTTGGTAGTCAAATTTTACTTTAATTGAGAAATTGAACGTGCTGCCTTCTCCATAAGAACTGACAACATTTACATCGCCGCCCATTAGAGTACAAAGCTGTTTAACAATGGCAAGACCAAGGCCTGTGCCGCCATATTGCCGGGTAGTTGAAGCATCAGCTTGAGTAAAAGAATCAAAAAGAGTTGCTTGTTTTTCTGGTTTTATGCCTAAGCCATTATCAACAACAGAGCAATTCAGATATAACTCGTTATCAGCAGTTTCAAGTTTGGCTATCACGACTATCTCACCGTCTTTTGTGAATTTAACTGCATTACCTATTAGGTTATTGATGATTTGCCTAATACGATTTGGGTCGCTTATGATAAATTCACGTTTGATATGAGTTGCATCTAGTAACAGTTTGGTATTGTTTTGCTCTGCTTTTATAGCAAATGATTCAATGGTATCGCCTAGAAGTTTAGATATATTAAAACTCACGTTTTCGATATCGAGCTTACCAGCTTCAATTTTTGAAAAGTCTAAAATATCATTGATAATATGCAGTAATGACTCTGCTGATGACTGTGCCAATTCAAGATGATGGCTTTGTTGTTTATCTAATTTTGTTTGTTTAATGATATTAAGCATGCCAATAACCCCATTCATCGGGGTGCGGATTTCATGGCTCATACTTGCTAAAAATTCACCTTTTATTTTTACTGCTTGTTCTGCTGCATTTTTCGCTTGAACTAGCTGATGTTCAGTTTCTATACGCTGTTGGCTTGCATGTAAGCTACCAATAAGTGCCGCAACTGCAATTAAAAAGCTTTCCTCGTTTTTACTCCAATGTCGTCTTGATGCGCTGTTCTCTGCGCACACCACTCCCATACTTTTACTCCCAGTCGGAATGATTGCAGTAAGCATGGAGCGAATATCAGCGCGATCAAAATAATTGCTAGCTAACTCCTTGGTAAACGGGTGGTGATATGCATCACTCGCATTTATAACGGCGTTATTGTTAATGGCATCAAAATAGTTAGGGTGTTCTATTTGCTGTAACGACACTGCCCGACTAAAACGCGATTGATTTTGATCATGACTAGCAAACGAGTTAAGCGTTTGTCGGTCTTCGCTAAATAACCAAATGCTTGCTCGATCAACCTCTAGTGCTTGGCATATCGCTTTTACAATTACATGCTTAGATAAGTTTAAGTTACCCGTTAAGACGGCTTCGTGAACAGTTAATGAGGCAAGTATTTCGTTGTGCAAGGCAATTTTATTGTTTTCAAGCTCAACACGTTTGCGAGCATCTATGTTTTGTAATGATCCAAATAGTTTGATGCAGCGGCCATTCTTATATTCAGATTCGCCATGCGCTAAAACCCAGATAGCTTCGCCTGATACTGTGATTATTTGCACTTGAGTTTCAAAGCTTTCACCTTCTTTTATCGCTTTTTCGATTAAGTGACGAATTTTGTCACGGCTGTAACCGGGTTTAAAATAGTCGAGATTGGTTGGCCATTGTGGTTGTTTATTGAGTGGCAACTTAAAGATTTGTTTAGTCATATCTGACCAATAAACAGCTTTGGTCTCGAGATTAAATGACCACGCACCTACTTTTGCTAGGCTACTCATTGTTTCGAGCATTCGCTCGCTTTTGTATTGGCGCTCGAGCATTTTTAAAAAGAACACACAAGCACCCGCAAATAATATACATACGATAATTATGGCGATACGTAACGGCCAAATGGCTGATTTTGGTGGATGCCAACCTGCTTTCGGAACAGCATACATACGCCAATTCCCGCCAGGGAAATTAATGCCAAAATTAAGTGGTGTGTCATTTAAAATAGCGCTATTTCCGTAGAAAAATTCCCCCTCAGCACCTAACCCGTTTCGACCCTGTAACGCTATGTCGTAGTGCTTATTTAAAGCTAGAAGCCCCGAATTGTTATAAACTTTATCAATATCGAGTACGACAGAAAGTAATCCCCAAAAGTGCTGTTCTGGTGGTGTAAAAATAGGCATGCGAGCTATTAAGGCTTGACCGCCTTGTACTAGTTCTAAGGGGCCTGCCATGACAATTTTGTTTTCATCGCGCGCCTTAATTGCATCGTCTCGCTGCGCGGCGTTTTCTAGAAAATTGAGACCAATTGATTTCTCATTTCCTTTTAGTGGGTAAGTCATCTGAATGATCATGTTTGGTGCAGCGCCGATATTTCTTAATTCTGAAGAGGTTTCGAATAATGGCGTGGCAATTTGAGAAAAGCGGCTTTGATTTAAATTTGGCTCAGCAGCAACTGCGACGGCAAGGCCGCGAACAAGTTGAATATTAGAGATTAGAGTCGCCTCTAACTTTGCACGGTAAGCGCTAACTCGCGCAATCTCCTGAGCACGGAACGCATCTTTTTCTCGGCTATAGTTTAATTGATCGATGATTAAGCCAATTACAATAACTAGCGCAAGTGAAAACCAAAAGGCTAACTTTAGTTTTTGCAGTTTTTTATTATCGGTTTCAGTTGCTAATGGCATGAGAAAGATTGATTTCTAAACTATTTCCCTACTATAGACAATTTCTGAGGCAATTAACAATCACCAGCTAATCAAGAAAACTAAATTTAAATATTTGGATAGCAACACTATTTTTTCACAAAACTCAGGTTAATATAGCAGGTTAATACAGTGTTACTTTAGCGCAAGGGTAAATGGCATGTTCAAGATAATCAAATGGTTATTAATAGGTTTGTTCGTTGTGGTGTTACTCGCAACAGGGCTTGTTTATGGTGTATTAAATCTAAGTTTACCGGCTCTTGATGGCCGGGGTAAAAGCGACGCTATTTCGCAATCAGTGAAGATTGAACGAGACACTTTAGGGCAGGCTGTTATTCATGCCGAAAACCGTTTAGATGTAGCCTATGCTCTTGGTTTTGCGCATGGTCAGGACCGATTCTTTCAAATGGATTTACTGCGCCGTAATGCCGCAGGTGAGCTTAGTGAATTATTTGGTAAAGCTGCTGTTGGGCTTGATAAAAAAATGCGTTTTCATCAGTTACGCAAACGTAGTCAGATTGCTGTTGCGCAGTTACCAGCAAAAGATAAAGCGCTATTAAAAGCTTACGCGAATGGGGTTAATGAGGGTCATGCGCAAGTAGGTTTCGATAGTTTTGAATATTTACTGACTGGCGCTGAAGCAAAACCTTGGCAAAGTGAAGACAGCTTACTAATCATTTTTAGTATGTATTTAGATTTGCAAACGGCTACCTTTGAACGCGACAAAACACTGATCGAAATCGAAGATCTATACGGTAAGGCGATGGTCGACTTTATTACTCAGCCTAGCCTTTATCAAGCGGCGCTCGATAACAGCCTATTAGCACCTTATAACGGCGGTATTCCAAATCTCAAAGACGCTCAATGGGCTATGACTGAGATTGCAGAGCGCAAGGAGCTTGGTAGTAATAACTGGGCAGTTACTGGGCAGTTAACTGAAACTGGTGCTGCAATGTTATCAGACGATATGCACTTATCATTTGCAGTACCAATCATTTGGTACCGTGCCCAGCTCAATTATCCACTCAATGGTGAAATGCAGCAAATCACCGGTGTGTCTTTACCTGGCGCTCCAGCAATTGTAGTTGGTACCAATAATAAAATAGCGTGGGGGTTCACCAATGGTTATTTAGATACAGCCGATTGGATAGCCCTTGAGAGTAAAGAGAAAACGTGGCAGATAGATGAACCCATCTTACTCAATGACGGCAGCATTGAAAATTATGCTTTAACCATGAGTGAATATGGCCCAGTAAAAGAAATTAATGGCAAACCATACGCACTAAGTTGGGTTGCTCACCATGAGTATGCGGTTGATATGGAATTACTTAAGCTTGAGCAAGCAAGTACGGTTGATGATGCACTAGCGCTTGCGGCTGAGGTGGGTATTCCTGTCCAAAATTTAATGGTTGTTGATGATCAAGGGAACGCCGCTTGGAAGAATATGGGAGCCGTTCCAGCCCGTAAAGAGCCCCATCAATTAGCGGTGGCTGAGCAAGCGTATCCTGCAGCGTGGCATGAAAACGAAACGCTGCGTCCATTTGTTAAAAACCCAGACAGTGGCCGATTATGGACGGGCAACTCACGCGTTGTTTCCGCAGAGGATGACCAGCGCTTTGGTAATGGTGCTTATGCCATGGGGGCTCGCTCGGCACAAATTCGCGATCGATTATTTGAAAAGCAACAGTTCAACGAACAAGATTTTTATGACTTACAACATGATAATGAAGCTCGATTCTTAACAGCTTGGCATAAACTGCTGGTCAAACAGCTCAGCAACGCAGGCGATAAATATGCGCTGTATTTAAAAGAGCTAAATAATTGGCAGGCGTGTGCTTGTAGCGATTCAATTGGTTATACCTTAGTAAAGCGTTACCGCAGTGAAGTAATTAATGGTTTATTTAGTCCATTAGAGAATAAGCTAAAAGCCCTCGACAGCAGCTTAAAACCAGTAAAACGAGACTTAGAGCCTGCTGTTTGGCAACTTATCGAAGCGCAGCCTGAAGCATGGTTAAACCCAGAGTATGCAAACTGGAATCAGCAAATGCTAGCTGCATTTGATCGCGTTATCACTAAACTAACCGAGCAGTACGGTAACAACCCGCACAGCTGGGAGTGGGGTAAGGTCAACGAGTTAGTGATTGAGCACCCATTTGCCAAGCAAATACCGGTACTTAAAAGCTTATTGAATATGCCTACGGCGCCTGGGTTTGGTGATACCTTTATGCCTTCAGTACAAGGGCGTAGTTTTGGTGCTTCGCAGCGCTTTATTGTTCAACCAGGGCATTTAGATAAAGCGATTATGGCTATTCCGGGTGGGCAATCTGGGCATCCATTGTCAGAATTTTATCGTGCCGGGTTTAACGATTATGTCAGTAATGGTTTAACGCCATTATTGCCGCAAGAGATTGCACATAGCATTACTATTGAGGCAATTAATTAATCTTCATTTTCAAAAAATGTACTTTGAGCATGCACTATCGTGGTCTTATTACGGCCAGAGTGCTTGCTCTCATACAGCGCTGAATCTGCATACTGCAGCATTTTTTCTATGGGAGTAAGGGGTTGCCATTCAATTAAACCAAAGCTCATAGTTACTTTTAAATCCGGACAGTCAGGGTGAGCTTCCAATACTGCTATTTTTGTACGCAAAGCTTCAATTTTTGCAAAGGCTTGGCGTTCATTAGATTGAGTAAGTATTAGTAAAAACTCTTCTCCGCCCCAACGAACTGCAATATCATCCTCGCTCATGAATTCACTGATGAGTCGTGAAATATTCACTAAAATAGTATCACCTTTATCATGCCCGTAATTATCATTGATTCTTTTAAACTGATCGATGTCTGCCATGGCCATGCAAAGAGGGCTGTTATTATTTATGCAATTTTTGCGTGCATTCATAATTAGCCTTTTAGCAAAGCGGCGATTGAAAAGTTTTGTAAGAGGATCCCGGGCTGCCATTTCCGTTAACTCTAGTCGTTGTGAAAGAGTAATCTCTCTAATTAAACCCATGCCATAAATCATAGGTAAGCCAGCAATAATTATATTAATTATTTTAATATGGGGGAGCAGTTCAGAGTAAGCAAAAGGGTAGTTTGTATTTGAAAAAAACACATACAACAATGCAAAAGCAATGATCATTAACACGCTATACAAAGAAGCTCGCTTTAAAGTTAGTTGATAGTCGATCATTAACAGGCAAGACACAGTCCATAGATAAAATTGAAATCCTGCATCTAAGCCAAGCATTGCACAAACAATGGTTGAGTGAATAACAACTTCAAGACAAAACACACGAAGAGCTAAGGAGGTTAAACCTTGTTTGATTAGAAAAATTCCCCCAGCCCATGCACACACACTTAGAACATTTACTATTGCCAAAGTAACTGCACCAATGTGAGCGAAAACGGGAATTAGCACAACGTGGACTGCGAGTGCAAAGTAAGCAATCTTCAAAATAATAAGAAACTTAACATGCTCTATTTCTTGTAACTCTGATTGCTTAGGTTGTTTTAAGAGATGTTTTAGCAACCGGACCTCTTAGACAGCTAGGTGTAAAAACTAGTATAGATTAAAATTTAGGCTGTGAAGAATTAAAGAGATTTCTGTTTCTTTAATTCATTTAATTTAATCGGGGTTAAACACCAGTTCACTTCGTTTTTGCTAAGCTTTAAGCTTGGCAGGACTGTGAATTAATGCCACTCTAATCAAACCATCATTGATATCGGCTTGCCGTTTGCCTGATAATATTTTCGTGCCTAAAAAGGAGTAGTTATGCCGGCGGAAAAAACGCATTTAGAGATTTGTAATCTAACTAAAGAACAGTACCCACAAATAAAGACCCTCATGGATCAAGCTTACCCAGGGCTTGGAGGTGCTTGGCCAAGCCATACTATTTTTAGGCTAATAGACCAGTTTCCGGAAGGGCAAATAGGCATTGTAGACGATGGTGTTTTAGTAGGCATCGCCTTGAGTGTACAGGTTGATTACGCGCGCTTTTCTAATCCACATACCTACGAAGATATTGTTGATGGTCACGACCGTGTATTTAGTGATCCTGAAGGTGATGCACTTTATGGTTTAGATGTGGTGATTTCATCAACTCACCGAGGGATGCGACTGGGTCGTCGCTTATACGATGCGCGTAAAGAGCTGTGCCGTCAGTATAACTTGCGCGCTATTTTAGCGGGTGGACGTATTCCGCGCTATTACAATCATAGTGCAGAGATGTCTCCGATGGAGTACATCGAAAAAGTTGACCACAAAGAGCTGTATGATCCGATTTTAAGCTTTCAGCTATCTAATGATTTCCAAGTTAAACGTTTACTTAAAAAATACCTTCCTGAAGATCAGGAGTCAGTTGGTTATGCCACTTTACTAGAGTGGAATAACATTATGTTTGAGCCGACAGAAACGGTACTTGAGTCGACTAAATCAATTGTCCGTGTCGGTGCTGTACAATGGCAAATGCGCTGTGTTGAGTCTGTTGAAGAGCTGCTTAAGCAGGTGGAGTATTTTGTTGATACAGTATCAGATTATAAAAGTGACTTTATTCTGTTTCCGGAGTTTTTCAATGCCCCGTTAATGGGTCTTACCGAGCAAAGTAATCAAACGGAAGCGATTCGCTATTTGGCCGAATACACAGAAACCTTCCGTGATGCGATGTCACGCATGGCGGTTGAATACAATGCCAATATTATCACCGGTTCCATGCCACTC
Organism: Pseudoalteromonas sp. S1650; assembly: GCF_005887195.1. Lineage (NCBI taxonomy): Bacteria > Pseudomonadati > Pseudomonadota > Gammaproteobacteria > Alteromonadales > Pseudoalteromonadaceae > Pseudoalteromonas > Pseudoalteromonas sp. S1650. Next base: position 11,575 of record NZ_PNDF01000029.1, read on the forward strand.
GCTGAAGACGACAAGATTTATAATGTCAGCTATTTGTGCCACCGTAGCGGTAAAATTGATGAGCAGCGTAAAATTCATATTACCCCTCACGAGCAAAATGACTGGGTGATCCAAGGTGGTGACAAAATTGCGGTATTTGAAACGGATGCGGGTCGTGTCGGTATTCAAATTTGTTACGATGTAGAGTTTCCTGAGCTGTCGCGTATTCTCGCTAAGCAAGGATTAGATATTTTGTTCGTGCCATTTTGGACAGATACAAAAAATAGTTACTTACGTGTTCGTCATTGTGCGCAAGCACGTGCAATCGAAAATGAATGTTATGTTGTGATTGCAGGCTCTGTTGGTAACTTACCTGAAGTAGAAAGCTTAGATGTACAGTATTCGCAATCAGCAGTGCTTACCCCTTCTGACTTCTCGTTCCCGCATGATGCAACCTTGAATGAAGCAACACCGAATACCGAAATGTTGTTATTCAGTGATTTAGATATGGATAAACTGAAAATCCTTCACAGTGAAGGTACGGTAAGAAACTTAAAAGACCGCCGTGAAGATTTATATGATGTAATTTTGAAAAAGCGAGATCAATAATGGCGTGGTCGTATTTAATTGTCGCAGGGCTGTTAGAAATTGGCTGGCCTGTTGGCCTTAAGATGTCTCAACAGGCAGACAGTCGCTGGTTAGGCATTGCAATAGCCGTCGCCTTTATGGTCGCTAGTGGCTTTATGTTGTGGTTGGCGCAAAAGGATATTCCGATGGGGACATCCTATGCAGTATGGACAGGTATTGGTGCTGCTGGCACTTTCTTGGTTGGTATTTTATTTTATGGGGATGCCGCTACTTTTGGCCGCATTGCCGGAGTACTGTTGATAATTAGTGGTGTAATAACCCTAAAGATTAGCCATTAAAAAAGCGGCATAGCCGCTTTTTTAATGACTAGGAATAAGCCTAATTGGGTAGCATTACAAGAATGGCAGCCAGTGCAATTAACACAAGCCCCGCCGTGTCTTGGCGTTTTAACGGCTGTTTTAACCAAAGAATCGATACCATAATGGTAAAGAATACTTCTATCTGCCCCAGTGTTTTTACATAAGCAACATGCTGCAAGCTCATGGCGCTAAACCAACCAATAGAACCTAAACAGCTACAAATACTAACAGCGGTCGTGGTGCCTTTGTGTTGCCACATTTTCTTAAAAGTATCGCGCTCTTTGAATGCAATGTACACGCATAGCATCAGTGTTTGTAAGCTGATTATCAGCACTAACACCCAAGCTGCAGAGTGCGGAAAAGTCAGCCCTGAACTTAAACTTGCTTCACGGATCCATGATGAAGAGAGAGCAAAAGAAGTGCCGCAAGCAAGCCCAAGCAGTGCGGTGCCCAAATTAAAGTGTTTAACATTCGCGATGCCACTTAATAGCAGTACCGCAATTGCACCAATAAATACGCCAACCCAGCCCAGTAACGACAGTGCTGAGCCAAAGAACATAACACCTAAAATGGCCGCCATTAGCGCTTCACTTTTGGCAAGCCCTGCGCCGACAGCAAAGTTATTCATTTTAAACAGTTTTACCATCAAACCAGTGGCAACGATTTGGACGATACTGGCACCAACAATGTAGCCAATAAAAGCTAGGTTAAAATCAGGAAGTGCGGCGTCTTGATACTGATAAAGTGCAAATAAATACAGGGCAGCAATTGGGCTGGCAACGATAAAGCGAGCAAGTGTTACCCCGGCAACACTCACTGTTGCACTGAGTTTACTTTGCAGAGCGTTGCGCCAAGACTGCATAAATGCCGCAAAAATAGTTAAGAAAATCCAAGTCATATTGAAAATAAATTAATGAGGAGTATTTATACCCAAGCCACCTCAAGATGTGAGTTTCAGTTGGAATTAAAAGCGATTTAGGCAAGGCATTGATTGCAAATAATAGTGGTTCTATTGTTAAAATCAATAACGCAGTATAAATCGCTTTTAAACCAACCCTTTGGGCGCTTCACAGGCACTTACTCTCATCGTTGTTACTTCTTAAAAGGGACTGCCATTCTTGCAAAGTACCGCCTTGATATTAAGCTCCTGTGAAACGCTGAATTCTGCATCTTGAGGAGGCTTGGGTATATAGTAACAAAACCAAAGTATGAGAGCATCAGCTTATCGACCAACTTGAGAAAAACTCAGCTGTGACAATATGCCGCAGGGCTTTTATGCTGACTTTAGACTATAGTGACAATGATGCTATTGCTGGCCGCTGCTGTTTTAAGTAGCGGCTTTTTTTTGTTTACGCTAGGGTAGGGTATTATAGTTAAAAGATAAGGAAATATCATGACCACACTGATTATCTGCGCACTCATCGCAGTACTCATACCCTATTTAGCCAAAGCGCCTGTGGCTTTTGCACAAAATAAGTTGGCAGGCTACGACAATAAGCACCCTCGCGAGCAACAAGCTAAACTAACCGGCTTTGGTGCTCGTGCGTTGGCAGCACATCAAAATAGCTTTGAATCGCTGATTATTTTTGCGGTCGCGCTGGCAGTCGTTATAGGTAGCAATAATGTCTATCAGGTAACTGAGACCCTAGCGATTATGCATGTTATTGCCCGTGTGTTGTATTGTATTTTCTACTACATAAACCAGGATATTTTACGTTCATTAGTTTGGCTTGTTGGCTATGTTTGTGCTGTGGCTATGATTGCTCTTTGTCTTTAGCGATAGAGCAAATAGTCAAAAACCACAAAGCAAGCGGCTTAAATAAGGCGCTTGCTTTAGGGTCTTAAGTGATTGCTTTTACTTAGAGCTAACTTTAATTTTCTCTATTAAATCCTTTGCTTGGTAGTTTTCGTCTAAGGCGAAATCGAGTTGTACTAATGCGTTTTTAAAGCCGGATTCAGACGGCGCATACTGCCATTTTTTTAAGGCTCTTTTCGCTTCTCGATTGAAAACACCTTCAGGCTCTGCACTTACCACACTTACATTGCTGGTGGCGCCGCTTGGTAAAATATCGTATTTCAAAACGACTGAACCGCTAATACCTTGCTCTGCAGCTTGAATAGGGTATATCGGCTCTACACGCATAACCGCTTGATAGTCTTTTGTCTTTTCAACTGACATCGGCTGTTTTGCAATCGCAAAGCTGCTAAGCATGCCCGCTGTAAAAATAACTAACGCTGTTTTTGCGATAAATGAGCTGTTGTCGATCTGCTTTATTTGGTTTAGACGTTGTAACATGGTGTTTTTATCTCCGTATTGTGAATAAGCCATTAAGCCTGTTCTGCTAAAGCTTGCACAGTGCACTAATGCCTTACTGTATAAAATTCGTTGTTCAGTTGATTTATTTTTGAGTACTTGCTCATCACATGAAAGCTCTTGAATACGGCGCAGACTTGCATAACCAAGCCAAGCGACAGGGTTAAACCACAACAAAATAGTGGCACTTAAAGCGATGGCATTAATTAGGTTATCTTTGCGTTTAATGTGCACTGATTCATGCTCTAAAATAAGCGCTAAAGCATGGTTATCGTAGTGGCTTTGATAGTTTGTAGGCAGCACTAACTTGGTATTTAAAACCCCAACAACCATAGGTGAGCTCACTTGGTTGCTTTGGTATAAGCGCATACTTTGATTGCTGTGATGATCAAGCGTAATTGGCGCTAACTGCAGTTTCGCTAGAAAACGGTAATGAAAATATACGGCAGTGATCAGCAGTGCGGCACTAATAAAGCCATAAATAGCAAACCAAGTGAGCGTAAACTGTGGCATTATTGCTGTGTTTGGCGTGATAGTCAGCTTACTGATAAAGTCGTTTTGAATTGGCTTTAAGTGCTCTGGTAGGTTCGCTAACAATAAACTAATTGGTAAAAGCGCCCACAGTGTATAAACCAAGCGTGCCGATAGCTGGCTTAGTAACTTTCGCTCTAGCAGCAATAAAAACATAATTGCAGATGAGATCAAAAGTTGTTGATCTAACAGCCAATTAAAAAATGCATCTAACATAACAACGCCTTATTTTTGCTGTTTTTCCCAATCATCAATGACCTTTTTCAGCTCATCAATATCATGTTGCGAGAGTTGCTCTGATTTAGCAAAGCCACTCACCAGTGGCGCAATACGGCCATTAAAGAAGCGTTCAATAAAGCTTTGGCTTTCTTTTAATGTGTATTCTTCACGGGCGATGCAAGGAGTGTAGTTATATTGGCGGCCTTGTTTCTCGAAGCTAAGAGCGCCTTTTTTAACTAAACGGCTTAGTAGCGTTTTAATGGTTTTTTCGTGCCATTCTTTATCGTCACTTAAACGCGCAATTACTTCACTAGCTGTGGCTGGGTAGCCAAGCCATACTGCATCTAATACTTCGAATTCAGCTTTAGAAAGTTCAATCATTTTTATGCCTACAGATGTAATCTTTAATTAAAGATTACACGTGTAATCAATTAATGCAAACTTTTTTGTTAGAGAATGTCACTTTTTTTGATACTGACTATTTGTCCTTCGGGCAAATTCAGCGTGGTGAGTGACAGTTTTGCGATATCTGTGCGGTAAAGGTCGATGACTTTGTAGCCACAAAAACGAGCCATTTTACGTATTTGCCGATTTAAACCTTGTTTTAAGACGATGCAAAACTGTGTTTCGCTGACTTGAGTCACCGTGCAAGGGAGGGTTATTTGTTTATCGACAGGCACACCGCCCGCCATTTTTTTACAAAAATCACTATCAAGAGGTTTATCAACGGTGACTAAATAGCGTTTGGGTTGGTGGTAATCAGGGTGGATCAGTTGATTACAAAACTCACCGTCATTGGTCAAAATCAATAAACCTCGGGAGTCTTTGTCGAGCCGGCCAATTGGGTAAACGCGAGTGGTTTTAGGCAGGCTATGAATAAGGCTTGTTGGGTCATCAGCATTTAATTTGCAATCTATACCAACAGGCTTGTGATAAGCAAAGTAGGTGAGTGGTGCCTTAGCTAAAATTTTTTCGCCAAGTACAATCACATCATCGTGCTCATCAACATGATCTATATGATTTGCGGCACGGCCATTTACTGTTACCTCACCTTGATCTATCAAGCGCGATGCTTGCTTTCGAGAGCAAACACCCGCATGGGCAATAAATTTAGCAAGTCGTACTTTTTCTGGCATGAGTGATTTTTGTACAATTAATTTGATCACAGTATATCAAAATCACGTATGAATAGTTCCACCACCAAAGAGGAATGCACATGCCTATCAAATTATCAGAGCTTGCAGCTCACCAACCACTGCAAAAGGTTATCCTTCATTCATTAGAAATGGCGCTGTATCAGGTGTCTGTGCTGATCAATAACGTTGAGTATTATGTTACTGATGAGCAAGGTGAGTTTATTCGCGATATTAGCCCGTTGCACATTCAAAAGCGCCTCGATCACCTAAGTTATGGTGATATGGTTTTACGCCACACTAGTGCTTATGATGAGATGTGTGGTCAGCCCGAAAAGCTGGCCAGCAACATGCTCGAAGTACCTTATGGTAAGAACCACTTATACTGATTAACGATATAAGCGTATACTGAGTATATGTATCAATTAAAAAGTGATGACTCAGCTGATTTAAACAACCAGCTTAGAGAACATATTGTGGCTTTCAACGCCGCGCATTTTAATGCCGAGCGTATTCCCGTTGGTTTTAAGTTCGTTAATAAACAAAACAGTGTGGTTGCTGGTATTCATGGTCAGGTATTTGGCAATTGGCTGCTTATTAGTTGGCTTTGGTGTGATGATAAGACGCGTGGTAAGGGACTTGCGACACGCTTACTCGCTGAATTAGAGAGTAAAGCTAAAGCACTTGGTGCAAACACCGCACAACTTGATACGCTCGATTTCCAAGCTAAACCCTTTTACGAAAACAACGGCTACCTAGTTAAATATGAAATGCGTAACTACCCACTCGACGGCTGCCGTTATTTTATGGAAAAAAGCCTTTAACTATTGGCTTTTACTCACTTCGCTTTTAGCACGTCTTGCTCGGTAAAAGTAATCCCTAAGAAAGGGGTCGCTTCAGGGGCAAGCATAAAGGTGCGAATGTTCATGTGGTCTTGCCCTTCAGGATTGTGTAATACGTCATCACGATAAAACGCGCCAAAGCAATCTAGGGTGTTTTGTTTACTCAGTTGATTTAGCTTAGCAAAGGCAAAAATTTTACACGAGCCATTATTTTCATTTGCCGCGCTTAGCAGGCCATGATTGTTAAAACCACTTGGGGTAAAATCATAATTGTTGTCTATGACCGCCATGGTATCGGTAAACTCAATTTGCTGAGGTGTGCTTGCTAATTTCGCAAGAAATTCGTTAAGAGTCATTGCTTGTCCTTAAAAATTGTTCTTTATCAACTCTAACTCATTCACTTGCTGATTGATATTAAACTTAAAATTCTCTAAAAAGTTCATACCAAGCAAGCCATAGCCAACATGATTTTCTATTACCAGCACTTCAAAATTACGAATACGTTGTTGACCGACTTGAAACGACTCGAGCTGATAACGCTCTGCTTCAACAATTCCATTAGCTGTGTTTACTTGTAAGGTGCCAAGGTAATTGGCTGGGGTGTTAAGCGAGTTTAATAATGTTTGGTTAATTACAGTAAAGCTAGCGCCGGTGTCGATCATCAGCTCGGTTTCGATATCATCGTTGATGATACTGTTCACCAAATAGTGCGAACCTCGAGCAGTTAATTTTATAATTTCAACACCTGCGAGAGCTTGTTGAATCAACTGATGTAATTGCTCAGCCTGTTGTTTATAGTCATGATCTTCGGGTAGTTGATCTAGGGTTATTTGGCTCGCGACATAATCTTCTAAATGGTAGCTAGCTAATGCATTGTTATATAAGTAATGCGCGTTGCCAGGCGCGTAATCAAGCCATTGTTGACTAATATTAAGTAGGGCTTGCCATTGTTGCGTTGCAATAAGTTCATCAATATAGGATTTGCTTAGCTCGTCTATTTGTTTGTTAAGTTGTTGCTTATCATTGCTGTCTAACTGGTTGCTAAGCGCCAGTAAATTGATAATACCTTGTTGGGTATCACCTTGTGCTATTAAACGCTTTGCCTCAAGTTCAAGCATGGTGACATCGTAAGGGTGACTATTTAAAAAGGCCGTTAAAAATTGCTCACTTAAGGTGAATTTTTGATGGGAAAGCCATGTCTCAAGTTGTTGTTGCCAAATTTGTTTAAGTTGCCTTGCATAGCGAGGTTCATTCATAAGCAATTGGGTGTACTCGGCCACCGCTTTGTCGAATAATTGGTTGCTAAATAGCGCAACAGCTTGTTGAAAGTGGGCTGGTAAAACCGCGCTTTTCTTGACTATGGGAGTGGTTGCTACAGTCTCAATTTGTTTTGGCTTCGCGGGGTTAAACAGTTGCCAAATAAAGTATCCGTTTAAGCTAAGAGAGCATAGCAATATTAATTTAAGAAAAGCATTCATCCGTTTTGCCCAATCATTTAATCTTTGTTATTTACTTACTCAGCATAAAACACATTTTTTAAAGTCGTTACTTTTTAACTAAATGATTGAGCGCCATGATATTGCTTATTTCAATATCTGCTAATCCTTGATAACGATATTGCGTTGCTTGGTTATTAAGCCAAACGCTTTGGCAGCCAGCATTATTGGCACCTTGCACATCAGTATCTAGGCTATCGCCAATGTGCAAAATTTCCTTGTGAGGCACCTTTAAGTGTTTGGCTGCGCTATCAAATAAGGCGCTATGCGGCTTCGCTTTTCCGTGTGGGCCTGCTTGTAAAACTAACTCAAATACACCATTAAGGTTAAACTTTTCTACTTCGACATTACCATTGGTGATGGCGATGAGGCGGTAGTGTTTACTGAGATTAGTAAGTAATTCAAGTACTTCATCAGTAACGGTTATTTGACTGCGGGCATCAGCGAATGCCTGATAAGCATTTTCGGCATGCAACTGAGCTTGCTCTGCTGAAAAACCCAGATCGGTCATGGCATAGTGTAATGCTGCTTGTCGCCAGCGCGTAACGTCATCAATTAAAGTCGCATCATGTTTTAAAGCTTTATCGCGGCATGTTAACCAGTAGCTCATGCTATCGGCTGGCCATTGGTCTAATGCCTCGAGGTAATCAGCTTGTGCTTGCAAGGCTGATTTTATGATCGGATGGTTGTTGTAAAGTGTGTCGTCTAAATCAAAACTTAAAACAGAAACTGGCGATAGGGCACGGTTAAATCGGATCATAATGACAAGGGTTTACTCTGATGTTGAGCGCTTTTTAGCGCGTGGATGGGTGTTATCGTACACTTTAGCTAAATGCTGAAAATCTAAATGCGTATAAACTTGAGTTGCAGACAAACTACTGTGTCCTAACAGTTCTTGTACGGCACGCAGATCCCCTGATGATTCTAAAATATGTGATGCAAATGAGTGGCGCAATTTATGCGGATGCACTTGTGAGCTGATCCCTTGCTTAATGCCCCATTCTTGCATCCGTAAGCGAACTTGGCGTACGGAAATTCGCTTTTTTTGGCTGCTAACAAACACGGCTATTTCATCAGGATGTGCAAATTGAGGGCGAATTTTCAGCCATGCTTTTAATGCACTGAGCGCTTTGCTGCCTACAGGTAATAAGCGTTCTTTGTTACCTTTACCACGGACTAAAATTTCGCCTTCAGCCGGGTTTATATCTTGTATGTTAGCGCCAACTAACTCGCTAATGCGCAGACCCGAAGAGTACATTAATTCCATCATGGCTTTGTCACGAATAGCTAAAGGCTCATCATCTGGCAGTTCTAGTAGCTTAGCCATTTGATCTACGTCTAAATTTTTGGGTAAAGGCTTGGAAAATTTTGGCCCTTTAATGGCCTCTGCCGGATTATGATAATGTGCCTGACTGGCGATATTTTTGGCTTTTAAGAATTTATATAAACTGCGAATACAGCTCAGTTTTAAACTGATTGTGCGACCACTCAATTGTTTGCTGCGCATTTGCATGCTGTAACGGCGAATATGCTCACCTTGAACAGCAAACCAGTCTTCACATAGTTTACTAAAGTACAAAGCTGCGAAGCCTAGCTGGCTAGTGTATTGGTTTACTGTGTGCGCTGAGTATTGTTTTTCGTAGCGTAAGTAGTCTGCAAATAGTTGGATAGGTGTTCGCCAAGCATCACTTAATTCATCAATGTCTGGCGTCGTCACATCGCTCATGCAAGTTCCAATAAGCGCAGTTGTAATGAGCGAACAAACTCAAGGACAAAAAAGCTGTCTTTTGCCGGTTCGAAGTGATTTACGTCATCACTACCAAACGCCAAAATAGCCACAGGGTGTTTTGTGTTACCAATTAAATATAAGGCAGTCGATTGAGTCGTGTCTGAAAACAGTAAGTCTCTTTCTTGTTGGCTTACTCGACCCAAGTAAATGCCGTCGTTTTGCAGGCGATGAGCAATTAATTCATCAAACTTTTTATCGTACTTAACTAAGTGGCATTCGTTAATGGATGGATTAGTGCAGATAATATTGCGCAAATTGCTAGCCAGTGTCGTAAAGTCGTAGTTAGTCCATAACTGACGATGACAGTCGCTAAATAAGCGGTAAATTAACTCGTTTTCTTTTGCTTGTTCAACGAGCTGCTCAATCTTATTTTTTAATAACGTATTGTGTTCACGTAATTGGCGCTGTTGAATATGTACCAAAGACGTTGCTCCCGCCGTTTGTTGTTGTAGTTCAACTTCAGCGAGCACATCCGGGTTTTTGATAAAAAAATCAGGGTGTGCTTTTAAATAGTCAGCAATTTGTTGTTCTGTTAGTTTGCTCATAGTGCCACTTGTCCATCAAAAACATGCTCAGCAGGGCCTGTCATTCGTACAGGGTGGCCTTCGCCTTGCCAACGTACTTGTAAACTGCCGCCGGGTAAGTCAACTTGTACGGTATTAGCAAGTTTACTTTGAATTTGTCCAACCACGACCGCAGCACAAGCACCTGTACCACAGGCTAAGGTTTCACTAACGCCACGTTCCCACACTCTTAGTTTAATGTGATCTTGCGAAATTACCTGCATAAAACCAACATTTGCACGTTGTGGAAAACGCTCATGATTTTCAAGGAGTGGGCCTAAGGTGGTGACTTCTGCGGTATGAATGTCATCAACTTCTAACACGCAATGTGGGTTACCCATCGACACTGCGCCACTAAATACTGTGTGTTCTTCAGTGCGAAGAATATAGGTCAGCTCACGCTTGCTGGCTTTTAATGGAATTTTGTTCGGTTCAAAATTAGGGTGGCCCATATTTACCGTTACTTGACCATCTTTCTCTATATAAAGCGTGAGGTTACCAGATTTTGTTGAAACCGAAATTTTATGCTTATTGGTCAGGCCCTTCATACGTACAAAGCGGGCGAAACAGCGCGCGCCGTTGCCGCATTGTTCAACTTCGTTACCATCGGCATTGAAAATTCGATAATGAAAATCGAGATCAGGCGAGTAAGGGGCTTCAACCATAAGCAGTTGATCGAAGCCAATGCCGAAATGGCGATCTGCCAGCTTCTTTATTTGATCACGTGATAAAAAAACATTTTGAGTAATGTTATCAATAACGACAAAGTCATTACCTAGGCCGTGCATTTTTGAAAAATTAACTAACATAACGCTCTAATTCGGGTTTGCTCTGAGCTAATCATGCCACAGAGCAGGGCGGTTATAAAAACGTTTATGGTAAAATTTTCTCACCTTGCCAAAGGCTTTCTAAGGTTTCGCGTTGGCGAATTAAATGGCTTTGCTGACCATCCACCATAATCTCTGCAACACGCGGGCGTGAGTTGTAATTTGAGCTCATGGTAAAACCATACGCGCCAGCGCTGCGCTGCGCTAATAGGTCACCGGCTTGAAGTGCAAGCTCACGGTCTTTGCCTAAAAAGTCGCCGGTTTCACAAACTGGGCCGACAATATCGTAGTTGTGAGTAGGTGTATCATCTGCGCGAGGTTCAACTGGCACAATACTTTGCCAAGCTTGATACAGCGATGGACGCAACATATCGTTCATGCCAGCATCAACAATAGCAAAGAACTTATCTTGGTTTTGTTTAATAAACTCAACTTTAGTAACTAAAATACCTGCGTTGGCTGCAATCGCACGACCAGGTTCAAAAATAAGTTCTAAATCTTGGTAGCCTGCTAATCGAGCGGTAATTTTATCAACATACTCGCTCGGGTGAGGAGGTGTTTCGCCATTATAAGGCACGCCAAGACCACCACCGATATCTAGGTGAGTTAGCTTGATGCCAACCGCTTTTAACTCTTCGATAAGAGACAGTACTTTTTCAAGTGCTGCTAAGAAAGGTTTAATTTCCGTTAGCTGCGAGCCGATGTGGCAATCTACACCGGTAATTTTTAAACCGGGTAATGATGCTGCATGTTGATACACAGTCACCGCAGTTTGAATATCAATACCAAACTTATTCTCTTTTAAGCCAGTTGAGATATAAGGGTGCGTTTTTGCATCTATATCTGGGTTTACGCGAATCGAAATCGGTGCCACTAAGTTAAGATCCGTTGCCACTTTTGAAATACGCTCAAGCTCAGCCACTGACTCAACGTTAAAACACTTGATCCCCAATTCAAGTGCATAGGCAATTTCGTCAGCGGTTTTTGCAACGCCAGAAAACACAACCTTACTTGCGTCTCCGCCTGCTTGGATGACACGCGCAAGCTCACCTTTTGAGACAATGTCAAAACCTGAACCAAGTCGCGCTAAAATATTCAGCACGGCAATATTTGAGTTGGCTTTTACGGCATAGCACACCAAGCTTTTATGTGACTTAGCAGCTTCAGCAAATGCTAGATAATGACGTTCAAAGGTTTTCCGAGAATAGATATAACAAGGCGTACCATATTGTTCGGCAAGCTCTTTGACAGCGATGTCTTCAGCGAACAGCTGACTATTATTGTAGTTAAAAAAGTCCATCTATTGGTCCTGTTTTTGCTCTGGTTGTTCGGATGGATCAGCTTGTGGCTGAGACTTTGCAGGCGGCTTAGTATCATCTGGCAGATAAAGAGCACCACTTTGTCCGCAACCTGCTAGGGTTACTAGAAGGGCGCTTAGAGGTAAAATGGTTTTTAATTTTTGGCTATGAGTCTCTTTCATTAGATTAATACGGTTGCTGGCTTTATAATCGCAGAGTAACAGAATATTTAAAAAATGCAGCTATTCGCGGATGAATTTATTCCTGTTACACTTGATGTACACAATCTGCCCCCAGATCTAGGCTTAAAGCCAGTTAAAGGACACTAAAATGACTGATCATGAATACCACACACTAGCCGATGCATTAATGCTAACTATTGAAGAGCAAATCGATGAATGTGATGCCGATTTAGACTATGAATCAGCGTCAGGTATTTTAGAAATCATCTTTCCTGATCGCAGTAAAATTGTGATCAACAAGCAAGCACCATTACACCAAGTTTGGGTAGCGACTAAATTTAATGGTCACCATTTTGAACTACGCGACGATAAGTGGATTGATAACCGCTCAGGTGCAGAGTTTTGGCAATTTATGTGTGATGCGGCAACTCGCCAAGCAGGTCAAACAATTGAGTGGCGTTCTGAACTATGAGTTTAGAGTTTGTTGAATATCCAGCGCAAGCTGAACACAAAGCAACGGTTATCTGGCTACATGGTTTAGGTGATTCAGGTGATGGTTTTGCGCCCGTTGCACCGCAACTTGCTCTACCAAAAGAGCTTGGCGTACGTTTTGTGTTTCCACATGCGCCAGTGCAACCGGTCACCTTAAATGGAGGTATGGCAATGCGCTCTTGGTACGATATTAAATCGATGGATTTAGATAAGCGTGCTGATGAGCAAGGAGTGCGTGAATCTGCTGCAAAAGTGGCTGCAATTATTGACCAAGAAATTGCAAAAGGTATCGCTCCTAACAAAATTATTCTTGCCGGTTTTTCGCAAGGGGGTGTGGTATCGCTGCACTTAGCGCCACGTCTAGATTATAAATTAGCGGGTGTAATGGCACTTTCAACCTATATGTGTGTGCCTGCAAAATTTGCTGATGAAGCCAAGCAGCAGGGGTTAAATATTTTTATGGCACATGGTCGATTTGACGATGTGGTACCGCATAGCGCGGGCAAACAAGCATTTGACGTGCTTAGCGCTAACAACATGGAAGTAAGCTGGCAAGACTATCCGATGGCGCACCAAGTTTGTGGTGAAGAACTGATGGCTATTCGAGAGTGGTTAATTGCTCGCTTGAGTTAATTTTTTGGTTTTAGAGGCCAGCATGACAAAGAAACTTGTAATTACAGCAAATATGAATGCCGTTGAATCGGCAAGTTCAGCACCGACAGCAGTGACTTATCAATGGCATTGGCGACGCATCTTTATGGTTAGCAGTGTTATCTTAGTTGCGCTGGCTATATTAGTGTATAGCTTTATTGGCGCTGTAAATGCAGAGCAATCACCGCAAGATGAGCCGCAATCAGAGTTTGCAAATGCTGAGCTACAAGCGCCTTTGAATGACGCTGAGCAAGAAGAGCCAAAAGAAATCGTCGCACCGCCAATGAATGAGCAAACACCGCTGGCTGATAACACAGAAACAGCTAAAGCAGAGGTCGTGAGCTCAAACATTGTAGAACCTGACGTTACGACAGTAGAGGCTGAGATCGACAGTGAAGAGGTTATTGATGAGCAACAACCTGAAACATTAGCCGTTATTCCTGATGAAGAAGCATCACAAACTGAACCGCAAGTTGAAATTACAGCAGCACCTGATGCTCAGCAGCAGTTTTCACGGTCAGCACATATTGCCAGTGTCGCAATTGGCGCAAAAATAGACACAGATAAAGTAAGCCGCGCAGTATTAACTACCGATGTTGTTGATCGAGAACCAGTAAACGTTTTAAAAAACGATGTAAAATTAGCGCAAATTAGCAGTAGCCTGAGCTTTTTTAGCGAGCTTAGAAATATGCAGGGACAAACTGTTCGTCACCAATGGTATTACCAAGACCAACAGCTTGCTTCGATTGAATTGGCCGTAAGCAGTCCACGTTTTCGTACTTATTCAACGAAAAACATCATGCCAGAGCAACTGGGTGATTGGCGTGTTGAAGTTATTGACGCAGATGGCAACTTACTGGCCCAAAAAGAATTTAGAATTTTAGCTGAGTAATATTTAGTATCAGCCTGATAATTAATTGGATTTTTCATGACACAGACAACAAAACTAGTTCGTATCGCGACCCGTAAAAGTGCACTTGCTTTATGGCAGGCTGAATTTGTAAAAGCTCAACTAGAGCACTTCCATGACGACGTAACGGTAGAGTTGGTTCCTATGTCGACACAAGGCGATATTATCCTTGATACACCACTGGCCAAGATTGGTGGTAAAGGCTTATTCGTAAAAGAGCTTGAGCAAGCCATGCTTGATGGTCGCGCAGATATTGCGGTGCATTCAATGAAAGATGTGCCTGTTGAGTTTCCTGAAGGTTTAGCATTACACACAATTTGTGAACGTGAAGACCCACGCGATGCGTTTGTATCAAATAACTACAAGAGTTTAGATGAGTTACCACAAGGTGCGATTGTTGGTACATCAAGCTTACGCCGCCAATGCCAAATTCGCGAAGCGCGCCCTGATTTAGACATTCGTGACTTACGCGGTAATGTTAATACACGTTTAGCAAAACTAGATGATGGACAATATGATGCAATCATCCTAGCTGCAGCGGGTCTAATTCGTTTAGAAATGCCAGAGCGTATTACAGCTTTTATCGAGCCAGAGGTATCATTACCTGCAAATGGTCAAGGTGCTGTGGGTATTGAGTGCCGTATTGATGATGAAGTAACAAAAGCACTGTTAGCGCCACTTGAACATAATGAAACACGCATTCGTGTTAATGCCGAGCGTGCTATGAATCGCCGTTTAGAAGGTGGTTGCCAAGTACCTATTGGTGCATTTGCATTGGTCGATGGTGAGCAAGTGCATTTACGTGGTTTAGTGGGCGCTATTGATGGTAGCCAAATGCTACGTGATGAAGTGACAGGCCCAGTGGCTGACGCAGAGCAGTTAGGTATTACACTTGCTGAAAAGCTACTTGAGCAAGGTGCTGATAAAATTTTAGCTGAAGTATATAGAGACGCTTAATATGCATATTTTGATAACTCGTCCAGAAGGAAAAGGCACTGAGCTTGCTCTTGAGCTTCAGCAGGCGGGTTATCAAACAACCCTGTGCCCAGTCCTTACCTTAGATTACCTCACAGTAAATAGTAGTGAGCTCGCGCCGCTAGAAAATGCCGATAAAATCATTTTTATCTCGCAAGATGCCGTGCATGCCTTGTTAAAACTCACACCAACCATCAACAAAGCAGCGCAACTTTATGCGGTCGGTCAGCAAACGGCTGATGCGGTTTATGAAGCCTTTGGGCGACGAGCCGCAGTGCCCAAACAGCATGATTCAGAAGGTCTGCTTGAATTAAAAACACTACAAGATGTTGAACTAAGTAACATTGTTTTAGTGAAAGGTGAAGGTGGACGCACGACCATAGCAAAAACGTTAAAACAACGTGGTGCTTTATTAAATCAATTGGTTGTTTACAAGCGAAGCGCAATTGAGAGCGAACCGGGCAAGTGGATGGACCACTGGCAAACAATTGATGTAGAAGGTATAGTCATTACCAGTAATGCAGCGGTGGATGCCATTTTTAATGGTTTAAATGAGCCTCAGCTTGCATGGTTGAAAGAGCGACAATTTTTCGTTGCCAGTGAGCGTATCGCAGACTATTTAAAGCAACAAAATGTCGTAAGAACACAGATATATATTGCTGCAGGGGCGAGCGACAACGCTATGTTCACCTGCATTAATCAGCAAGGTAGCAAAATGAGTGAAGCAGAATCAAAACAACCCGCAAAGCCAGTGACTGCACAGCCAGAGAAAAAAGCGCAAACGGCAAATACTGGGGCAAAAGCGCCTGTACAAGCTAAAAGAGGCATCAGCAAAACAGGTAGCTTAGCGTTACTTATTTCACTTTTAGTGGCTTGTGCAGTTGGCTATGAGTTTTATCTAAAATTAAATAGCGATCAGCAATCGGCTGTGGTATTGACTGAACTGACAGATGAAAACCTTCGCTTACAGCAGCAAATTGATGCATTAAAAAGTGCCCAACAAACAATGCAGCACTCGCTTTATAACAGTGAACAAAAGGTCACTGATGCACTAAACGAAAGTGCTGAGCAAACACAGCAGCAATTACAAGCGGCTTTAAAGCGCGCCGAGCAGCAAACTTTCACGCTTAATCCGCAAGAAGTCACAAGCTTGCAGCGTATGGCCGAATTTAAATTGTGGGCAGAGCACGATTACCAAGGGGCTGCTGCTGTGCTATCTCGCTTAGATAGCTTGCTTGCAGAACACCCGGGTACAGGCGCTATTCGCCAAGCAATTCACCAAGATTTACAAACCTTGAATGCCATAGAACCTGTGGCTGTTGAAGCAATTTATTTAAAACTGCATGGCATTAATCAAAAAGTTGATGAACTGGTATTTAATGCTATTTCACTCCCTGAAGAGGTCGTCAAAGAGGACCCAAATCAATTAAGTGAAAATGTCAGTGAATGGCGTCAAAACCTTGCGAAGTCGTGGCAGCAGTTTAAAGACTTCTTTGTAGAAGTGCGCACACGTGAAGATATGGTTATCGCACCATTTTTAAGTGAGCAAGAGCGTCACCTAGTAAAACAGCGCTTAAGTTTATACTTAGCTCAAGCGCAAGATGCGGTATTAAGTAAACAAAGTAGTGTGTATTTTAGTGCTGTTGATGCTGCTCATAGCTTAGTAAAAGATTACTTTAAACAAGATGATGCGCAAACAAAAGCGGCCTTAAAAAGTCTTGCTGAGCTTTCGAAAGAGCAGCTCGATTTTAGTCCAAAAGTGTCACTACAAAGTACTGAGCAGGTGAAGGAGTGGGCACAATGATCCGCTTTTTATTAATCATTATTGCAATAGCAGTCTGCTTAGGGATTGCCCCTTTTTTTATAGACCAAAAGGGTTATGTACTAATTGCCTTTAATAAAACAACCATTGAAGGGACTATTTGGGGCGTTACTGCACTTTTAATATTAGCATTCGCTGCACTGTTTTTACTTTATAAGCTTTGCCGATACGTAATATCTTTATATAGCCATACACGCCATGGTTTCTTTGCGCGCAGTGAAGAGCGTAAACAAGCGGCCATTGAGCAAGGCGTATGGAGCTTGATTAATAACGATTATACGGAGCTTGAGCTTGCACTTGATAACAACAGTGTTGCAGAAAAGTGGAGCGATATACGTTTTGCGCTTCTAGCTAAAGCGGCACTGGCGAATAATGAAAATGAAAAAGCAATTAGCTATCTTGATAAAATAAGCCAAGATAAGCAGCTAAAAGTGGCTAATTTATGGATTGCTAGCGGCGAAACCAGCACTATCTTTGCTGATCTTAAAGCGTTAGCTGAACGCAAAAAAGCCTCTCGTTTAGAGCTTAAAATGTATGCCCATGTTTTAGTGCAAGAGCAAAAGTGGGCGGCACTTAATGACTTTATGCCACGTTTATTACGTAAAAAAGCTCTTTCTGAGCAAGAGTGGCAACAATTGTTCGACCGTTATTTTGCAGCTCAGTCAAACGGGGATTTAACTGAGCGTTATGAGCAATTAGCCAAAAACTTGAAGCCACACGCAGAGGTAAGCTATTTAGCGGCGATGGCGAAGGCAGGTGAGTTAAACAAAATTGAGCTAAGCTTAATTAAAATGATCAAAAAACCGCTACAGCATAAAGATTTAGCACGTATTTTACGTACTAGTAGCGCTGGCGATGCACTGAAATTACAATCAAGTTTGCAGGATGTATTAAAAAAAGACACCGAAAATACAGACTTATTACTAGCCCTTGCATGTTTAGCAAATGCTCACGGTGAATACGACTTAGCCGCGCGAGTGTTTGATAAAGCGCTTAATGCAGATAATCGCCATGCTTATTTGCAGCAAGCGGTGCTAAGCTACAGTAAGAGTGCCCAACCAGAAAAAGCATTGGTACTCTATCAATAATTTTACTCCAGCCAGCAAAGGAGCGATGGCTTGAAGAACTTATTTACACTGACAATAAGCATTGCACTTGCTTACTTTCTTACAGGGTATTTAAGTAATTCTTTGCTGGCGATTGATGGTTATGCGGTTGCAGCATGGCCGCCTTCAGGTATTGCGCTTGCCAGTATCTTGCTACTTAGAAATCGTGCCTTGCCAGGGGTTCTGCTAGGGGCATTCTTTGTAAACCTTATTCACCTTGATAAAGTCACTGATATTTTTCATTGGCAAATGATGATGCAGGCAATTGGCGTATCAACTGCATCTACATTCCAAGCTTGGCTTGCTTATTACATTATTATTCATGTCGCTAAACGCCCAATTGAATTATCGTCATTAAAGCAAAGTATGCTTGGTTTAATGATTGGCGGCCCTTTGTGTAGCTTGATTGCAGCATCAATTGGCACCGGCTTACTGGTCATTAACAATGTTATTCCGAGTTATGCGGCGCTTAATAATTTTATCGCATGGTGGATTGGCGATAGCATTGGGGTACTGATTTTCACGCCATTAATTTTAGCGGCATTTAGTTACCATCATACTCGCCAACGGCTGCAAATCATTGTGCCGTCGCTATTAATTTACGTGGTTATTTGTGTCAGCTTTTATGGTGCAGCCAGTGTTAAAAAAGACAAAGATTTACAGCGCCAGCAAGCTAAAGTCAGTGCTATTCACACGAACCTTGAGCATAAAGTCGATGAAATTAAGTCGCACTTAGCCTTACTCGCAACTTTTTTTGCTAGTAGTGACATGGTTGATTTTGACGAATTTAAACGCTTCACATCAAGGCAACTACAATACAGCGAAGAAATTCTTGCCCTTGAGTGGGCGCCTAAGGTTATTCACTCACAACTAAATAATTATCAAAATTTACTACGTGATGAACTCGGCGCTGACTATTATGTGAAAGAAAAAAATGCTGCAGGGCAGTGGCAGCCGGTGAGTAAGCGAGCAGTCTATTTTCCGGTGCAATATATTCACCCATTAGCAGGGAACGAACCTGCGCAGGGCTTTGATTTAGCCTCAAACGAGTTACGTAAACAAGCGTTAACTGACTCTCGGTTAATTAAAAATGTCACCGTCAGTGAGCCTATTACCCTGATGCAAGGTGATGGTAACGAAAAGGGCGTTTTATTCTTCAACCCAGTTTATTCAGACATTAATCATCAGGTCGGGTTTAGAGGTTATGTTGTCGCCGTGGTCAATTTAGAGGTGTTAGCACAAACACTTAATTTTAATCAGAACACTGATATCGATGCCAGCTTCTATGACGTTACTGACGGCAGTAATCCTGTCGAAATTTACAACCCACACCGTGTAGGTACAACAGCTATTGCGAGCTTCAACTTTATTATTGGTGAGCGCGTTTGGCAGGTAAAACTATGGGAGTCAGTTACACAGTCGTCATGGCTGCCTTATTGGTTGGCGCAAATAGTCGGTATGCTGTTTGTTTGGTTATTGATCACCTTTTTGATTTCAGTAACTGGTACTAATATTCAAATTCGTCAGCAAGTGGCAAAGCAAACTCAAAGCCTTCGCGAAGAAAAATTAAAAGCCGATAAAGCCAGCCAAATTAAAAGTGAGTTCTTGGCGAATATGAGCCATGAAATACGCACACCTATTAATGGTATAAAGGGTTTGCATTATTTAGCAATGCAAGAGCCTGACTGGCAACAAGCCCGTGGTTATATTGATCAAGCCGATGGTGCACTGAATGTACTATTACGGGTAATCAATGATGTTTTAGATTTTTCTAAAATAGAAGCGGGGCGATTGGAGCTACATCAAGAACCCATTGATGTGAATGCGTTGGTTAGTGAGCTGACTAACTTATTGCAGTTTGAGCTTAACTCTCGCTCTTTAGAATTTAGAGTTGAGCTTGATGCTTCTGAACACTTACTGATCCACACCGACCCAATTCGTTTAAAACAAGTATTGTTGAATTTGTTAAACAATGCGGTGAAGTTCACTCAAGAAGGCACGATTACATTACGTATTTGGCAGCAGGGTGAATTTACTTACTTTAGTGTTATTGATACAGGCATCGGCATCAGTAAAGAGGCTCAGCAGCGCCTGTTTAAACCATTTTCACAAGCTGATAGCTCAACCTCTCGTCGTTTTGGTGGCACAGGTTTAGGCTTAAGCATTTGTCAAAAACTCATTGTTATGATGGGAGGCGAGATAAGCCTAACTAGCTCTGAGGGGCAAGGTTCAACGTTTACAATTTCGCTGCCATTTGAGTCCCCTCTTGAAGAGGTGATTCATAGTGATGATGAGTTAGCTGATATCGATGTGACAGCTGTGTCATTTGCCTATGATGCAATTTTATTGGTTGAAGATAACCCATTGAATCAACATGTGGCGGGTTCGATTTTAAAAACTAAAGGCTGCCAACCTGATATCGCTAAAGATGGCCACGAGGCTATTAAGATGATCAGTGAAAAAAGCTATGACCTTGTGCTCATGGATATTCAAATGCCGAATATGGATGGCTTACAAGCGACTAAGGTTATTCGTAATGAGTTGCTGATCACCGATTTACCGATTATTGGCTTATCGGCAAATGCCCATGATGATGACCTTAAGAAAGGCTTAGCCAGTGGTATGAATGGTTATTTAACAAAACCAATTGATGCTGATAAACTTTTTAAAACCTTGTGGCATTTTTTGCATAATGATAGCAGCCATTAAAGCAGACATTTGACCTCAAAAAAGTAAATAAAATCATCTAAACTTGAAATATCGCCGTGGGTACGTATGATCCGCGCAAATTTACTGAACCTGAGTGCTAATTATGATCAATAACAAACTCCCTTTGCTTGATATTCACCGTCATCTAGATGGTAATGTTCGCCCACAAACGATCTTAGACCTTGGTCGTCAGTTTAATCTTGAATTACCTGCTGACAACATTGAAGCACTTATTCCGCACGTACAGGTTATCGACCCTGAACCAAATTTAGTGGCATTTTTACAAAAGCTTGATTGGGGTGTAAAAGTACTGGGTGATTACGATGCTTGTCGTCGTATTGCTATCGAAAACGTTGAAGATGCGATTGCCCAAAACCTCGATTACGTTGAGCTTCGTTTTAGTCCATATTATATGGCGCAAAGCCAAGGCTTACACCCGCAAGGAGTTGTCGAAGCGGTGGTTGATGGTGTAAAAAGTGCGTGCCAAAACGCGCCAATTAAAGCTAACTTAATCGGCATCATGTCGCGTACATATGGCACCAAAATCTGTCAGCAAGAGCTTGATGCGCTACTTGCTTTTAAAAATGATTTAGTGGCGGTTGATTTAGCTGGCGATGAAATTGGTTTCCCGGGTGAGCTATTTGTTGATCACTTTAAACAAGTTCATGATGCATACTTAGCTGCCACGATTCATGCCGGTGAAGCACGCGGTAGCGAAAGCATTTGGCAAGCAATTAACGAGCTTGGTGCAACGCGTATTGGTCATGGTGTAAAAGCAATTGAAGATGCTGCACTAATGGATTACTTACGTGATAAGCGCATTGGTATTGAGTCTTGCTTAACCAGTAACATTCAAACCAGTACTGTTGCTGAGCTTGCAAAACACCCGCTAAAAACCTTCTTAGACCATGGTATTTTGGCATCGATTAATACTGATGATCCGGCCGTTGAAGGTATTGAAATAGCGTATGAGTATCAAGTAGCAGCACCTGCGGCAGGGTTAAGCCAAGCCGATATGGAAAAAGCGCAAGCTAATGCGCTTGAAATTGCTTATTTAAGCGATGCAGATAAAGCGGCTTTAAAACAGTTAGCTGCTAATCGTTAAGCAGCTAACTTATACTTGGTGCTCTTGGCATGAAACGTAGTTTTCATATAATGCCTTGAGCACGTCACCTCGGCTGATCATGCCAACAACCTTACCACCCTCGATAACTGGGTAATTCTTTGGCTTACCCGTTTTCATGGCATCAGCCAACTCAATGATATTTTGATCGCTACTCACGGTAACAACATCGGTGCGCATGAGTTGTTTTACCTTTACCACGCCATCGCAGAAATAACTGTTTTGCATGAGCGGTTGCAGCAGCTCTTGTTCTGAAATAAAGCCAACTAAACTTTTGTTGTCATCGAATACAGGTGCGCCTAGTAATTTAAACTTTTGCAGCTCGCTAATCGCGGTGGTCATTTCAGTTTCAGGCGTAATGTGTGGCAACTTACGTTGCATAAAGTCTTGTACTTTTGTATTTAGCATTTGGGTCTCTCCCCATCGTTATTCTAAACAGAGTATGGTCAAGGAAATGCAGTTTGTGAAATCGTTTAGACGGATTAAGGCGATAGGTAAAACAAATAAAAAAGGCATCCAATTGGATGCCTTAAAAATAATCTGTATGAGTTAGTTATTTAATGAATGCAAATGCATCAGCGTACATGTTCTCACGTACCGCACCATGGTTAATAAAATCATCGCGAACCACGCCAATCATGTCGAAGCGGCCTGCCATGTAAATATCGTATGGTTCTAAAGACACTATATCTTCCATAACGGCCTTGTGGACGTAACCGGTTTTGCCAGTCCAGCTTTGCGGCGCATTTTCAACCACTGGAATGTATTGGAAATGTGGGTTGCTGTTTGCCCATGCTTGCATTTCATCATGAGCATAAAGCGCAGCTTGCTCACGAACACCCCAGTAAAATAATACAGGGCGCTCACAGCCAATTTCAGCAAGGTGATCAGCCATTGATTTGGCATAAGAAAAACCAGTACCGCCAGCAAGTAGAATAATTGGGCGCTCACCCTCAACTCGCAGCTGTGATACACCTAAACCCACTTCAACATTAACTTGCTGTTGCTCTGTATGTGCTTGACGTAAATGATCAAGCGCTTGCATTGCATACGAATCAGCACCTGCGGCACCAATATGTAGTTCAATTTGGTCAGTTTGTGAAGGGCGGCTTGCAATAGAAAAGGCACGCTTATCTTTTTCGCCTAATACAAGTTGCATATATTGGCCTGCCTCGAATGACACAGGTTGCTGTGGTTTCAAAATGACCTTATGTACATGGTCTGTAAGCGGGCTGATCGCAACAACGTCAGCGAGTAATGTTTGCATAGTTTACCTTTATAAGCACAGAAGCAAATTCGGTTATGAATCGCACTCATAACCGTTAAATTTTGAGCAGTTTAACATAGTCACAGCCTAGAGAATATCTAAGCTGTCCCATAATTCATCAACACGTTCTTTGATTTTTGGATCCATAACAATGGGCTCACCCCATTCACGATCTGTTTCGCCTGGCCATTTATTGGTTGCATCCATGCCCATTTTTGAGCCAAGGCCCGAAACTGGCGATGCAAAATCTAAATAATCAATTGGCGTGTTTTCGATCATCGTCGTATCGCGAGCAGGGTCCATACGCGTTGTAATGGCCCAGATCACGTCGTTCCAATCACGTGCGTTTACATCATCATCGCAAACAATCACGAACTTGGTATACATGAATTGACGTAAGAAAGACCACACCCCCATCATCACGCGCTTGGCATGACCTGGGTATTGTTTTTTCATCGTGACCACAGCCATACGATAAGAACAGCCTTCAGGTGGTAGATAAAAATCTACAATTTCAGGGAATTGCTTTTGCAGAATTGGTACGAACACTTCGTTCAATGCAACCCCGAGTACTGCTGGCTCATCTGGTGGACGGCCAGTGTAAGTGCTGTGATAAATTGGGTTTTCACGATGTGTAATGTGAGTGACCGTCATCACCGGAAACTCGTCTACTTCGTTGTAGTAACCTGTGTGGTCGCCATAAGGGCCTTCTGGTGCTGTTTCACCTGGCATAATATAACCTTCAAGCACGAACTCTGCGGTAGCAGGCACTTGTAGGTCATTTGAAACCGATTTAACAACTTCAGTTTTACTACCGCGTAGTAAACCAGCAAATGCATATTCGCTTAGGGTGTCTGGTACTGGTGTTACAGCGCCTAAGATTGTCGCAGGGTCGGCACCTAATGCGACAGATACAGGGTAAGGTTCGCCTGGGTGCTCTTTACACCATTCACGAAAATCTAATGCGCCACCGCGGTGCGATAGCCAACGCATAATAATTTTGTTTTTACCCAATAGCTGCTGACGGTAAATGCCTAAGTTTTGGCGCTTTTTATAAGGCCCTTTGGTAACCGTTAGACCCCATGTGATCAAGGGAGCAGCATCACCCGGCCAGCAATGTTGGATAGGCAGCTTAGTTAAGTCAACATCATCGCCTTCAAGTATCACTTGCTGACAAGGCGCTTTTTTTACTTCTTTAGCTGGCATATTCAGTACTTGTTTGAATACTGGGATTTGCCCTAGTGCCTCTTTAATGCCTTTTGGTGGCTCAGGCTCTTTTAGAAAAGCTAATAACTTACCAACTTCGCGCAGTTCACTGACATCATCTTGGCCCATACCCATCGCTACACGTTTGGGCGTACCAAAAAGGTTAGCAAGAACGGGAATGGTGTGACCTTTAGGGTTTTCGAATAACAGAGCAGGGCCTTCTGCACGTAACGTACGGTCGGCAATTTCGGTCATTTCAAGGTAAGGATCAATTTCTTGTTTGATCCGTTTTAACTCACCTTTTTGTTCTAATAACTCGATAAATTCGCGAAGATCTTTGTATTTCATTATAGCCGCTTAAACGCTGAATAAACTGTCGCTATTATACTCAAAACCACTGATTAAGCTAATTTAGCCACGAAAGCTTTTGCTATTACTGGGTTAAGCTACATTGGTACTTTTTACCTCTTAAAATCAGCATGGCTTCATCGCCTTTAGACCAAAACAGCACATTATCGGCACTGTATTTAACCCCAGAGCCGCTTACTTGGCGATTGAGTAAATATTCACTCTCCTTAAATGTCAGTCTGGCTTCCTCATCATTGTACTCAACGATACTGGCGCTGAGGGTCTCATCGCACAGATAGTTGCTCGGTGCACTTTGCTCAGCACATGCGCACAAGGTAACTAAAGCGAGCCCCGAGAGAAGTGGTTTAATCATAGAAACACCTCTATTTTTGAATGAGCTATAAGCCTAACAAAGAAAAATTAACCGTTGGTGAAAATGGCAGGATAAGTTATGTTGATAGTGTATTTAATGGGCAAGGAACCACCATGGCAGGCACAAATTTACTAACCTTACTTGATGATATTACAACACTTTTAGACGACATTGCGACGATGAGTAAAGTCGCAACAAAAAAAACAGCAGGGGTGTTAGGTGATGACCTCGCGCTTAATGCTCAGCAAGTTACAGGGGTAACTGCCGATAGAGAGTTGCCAGTGGTTTGGGCTGTGGCAAAAGGCTCGTTTATCAACAAAGCCATCTTAGTGCCCGCAGCGTTATTGATTAGTGTTTGGTTGCCTTGGTTAATCACTCCGCTGTTAATGGTTGGCGGGCTGTTTTTGTGTTTTGAAGGTGCAGAGAAAATTATCGAAAAGCTGTTTGGTCACGCTCAACAAGAAGGTGAAGGTGTGGTTGAACAACAAGACTTACAAGAATACGAAAAGCAAAAAATCAAAGGAGCAATCCGTACTGATTTTATCCTCTCTGCAGAAATTATAGTGATAACGCTAGGTACGGTTGCTGGCGCAACGCTGGTTAATCAAGCTTTAGTGCTCAGTGTAATCGCAATTATTATGACCATTGGCGTGTATGGGTTAGTTGCTGGGATTGTTAAACTTGATGATGCTGGTTTGTATTTACTGCAAAAAGCGCAGCAAAGTGGCGGTAAGTTTAAAGAGCTTGTAGGTAAGTTTTTACTTGCTGCAGCGCCTAAGTTAATGCGCTTTTTAGCCTTTGCAGGAACGGTTGCTATGTTCTTAGTTGGCGGTGGCATATTGGTACATGGGATCCCTGTTTTGCATCACGTCAAGCAAGGTAGCATCGAGTTTGTAACGGATTTAGTTGGCAAAACTGGGGAGTTGGCTACGCCGATTATATTTGATGGTTTATTGGGTGTTTTGGCTGGGGGGATCGTCGTTTTAATGACAATTATCTATAAGAGATTTTTTCGGTAACAATTGTTATTTATAAGTATACTGGTTGGGAGTTATTTGTTACCTTTTATTTTACTCTAAATTTAAAAGGGAATTTTATGTCTAGATTAATCATAATTATATCTTGTTTGCTTATTAGCTTTATTAGTAATGCAAAACCAAAACCTTTACCAATTGAAACCTTCAGTAAAGCTAGCGAGTTTGGAAGTGTGAAGATTTCACCTACTGGTAAATACCTAGCCGTAATGACGCAGCCTAACGGCAAGAATTCTTTAATGATTTTGGATACTGATACATTTAAGGTATTGCATGCGATAAACTTTCCAAAAAATGCTCAAGTCGGCAACTATTACTGGGTGAATGAAGAGCGTATTGTATTAGCTAAAGAGTATCTAAAAGGTTGGAAAGATCATCCTGAATACCATGGTGAGTTGTTTGGTGTAAACGCAGACGGCAGTCAAGGGGAGTATTTGGTTGGTTATCAAGGTGAAAGGCAAACTGGGACGAGAATTAAAAAGGCAACTCCTGTATTAGGGACCTCTTATGTGCTTGACCCATTGGTAGAAAATAAGCGTAAAATGTTGGTTTTAACCATACCATGGACAGCTGCCAAAGAGCCTCACACGATTGTGTATGAAGTAGATGTCTATCGAGGGACAAGAAAAAAGATCACACGTTCACCTTCAAGAATGGCTAGTTTTCTGACTGATCATGAAGGCAACGTAAGAGTATCCGCCTCGACTGATGACTATATTAATCCAAAAATATATATCCGCCCTAAATCTGGTGGTGAGTGGGAAGAGCTCAATTTAAAGGATATTTCGTATAGTGATGTTGGGTTGCATGCTTTTGATAGCACGGATGAATCTGCTTATGTGACGGCTTCTGTTAACGGAGAAGCTAAAGGGCTTTATAAGTTAAATCTTAAAACTAAACAATTTGATCTAATCCATAAAGAAAAAAGTGTTTCACCAAAGCAGGTGTGGGTGGATGAAGTATCAAAAGAACTTTTTGCTGTCGAGCATGAGTTAGGCTACCCAACCTATTCTTTTATAGATAATAACACTAAGAAAAGCCAGCAATTAAAAGCTCTTTTAAGAGTGCTTGAGGGCCAGCAAGTTCAATTAGTCAGCAGTACCGTAAATGGTGATAAGAGCGTCATTTTTGCCTCAAGTGACACTAATCCTGGCAGTTATTACTTATTTGATGCTAAAACTAATAATCTCGGTTTTCTATTCTCATCCAGAAGTTGGATTAAACCTAGTCAAATGGCGATTACAAAGCCTATCAATTTTACAGCACGTGATGGACTAGCTATCTACGGTTACTTAACTATTCCAAATAACGCTGAAGAAAAAAACTTACCATTAGTAGTAATGCCGCATGGGGGTCCTCATGGTCCAAGAGATTGGTGGGGATATGACTCAACAGCTCAGCTTCTTGCGAGTAGAGGAATTGCTGTACTAAAGGTTAACTTTCGTGGCTCAGGTGGCTTTGGACGAAATTTTGAACGTGCCGGCCATCGCAAGTGGGGACAGGAAATACAATACGATATTATAGATGGTGTAAAATATCTTATTTCAAGCGGTATTGCTGATAAAGGTAACATTTGCATTATGGGGGCCAGCTTTGGTGGATATTCCGCGTTACAAAGTGCGATCTTGGAACCTGATATGTTCCAGTGTGCGATTGGAGTTGTAGGTGTATATGATTTACCACTCATGTTTGATGAGGGAGATGTATCTGAGCGTGATAGCGGGCAACGTTTTCTAAAAGTGGTATTAGGCGAGGATGAAGAGCAACTAAAGCGTTTTTCACCAAGCTACAATATAGAAAAGTTAAAAGCTCCAGTATTAATTTTTCATGGTGGGGAAGATCGAAGGGCGCCTATCGAGCAAGCTGAGTCTTTAATTTCGGCTTTTAAAAAAGAGAATCATCCCTATATTTATGAGCTATTAGATGATGAAGGTCACGGTTTTTATAAAGAAGAGCACCGCACTCTTTACTATAAAAAAGTATTGGCTTTTTTAGATGATCATTTAAAGCTTTAATGAAAAGTGCCGGCGAGCAAGCTCGCCGGCAAGGATTTAGCACGGGAACGTAAGCGTGCTAGTGTGCAAGGTCTTCCTTTAAGTTGTACAAACTCAAAAGATGATTCGTTCATTAAGCAATGAAGCCTAGTTGCAATTTAAAACAGAGCAGGAGAGTGACTCTGTTATTGCTAATAAGCATTTATAAAACCAACAAAGTAATATAAATACTGTGCCATACAAAAATGTTATAACATAACAAAAATAAAGTAAATAGCGAGAGTCATATTATTAGGCTGGTTTCTTCTGCGTGATATTTATGGGTAACAGATTATTGAGTATTCAACTTACTACAATCGTAACTCAAGCATAGCTCTGCGAGCTCAACCTTTGCTTTAGGATTCCCTTGTAAGGTGGCTTTGTTGAGCCAGTAAGCTGCTTTTTCGTTATTCACTTCTGTCCCTTGGCCATCGCGATACATCTGACCCAAGTTTAATTGTCCCCATGAATAACCATCTTCCGCAGACAGGGTAAAACTTTTCAACGCTTCCTCGTATAAGCCATCTTTGAAGTAAGTGATCCCCTCCTGATTATGTTTATCGAGCTTAACGCCCGTATATAAAGGCTTAGGTCTAGGCGGGTGCATAACAAAACCACCAAATAAACTATAAAGCTCAGGTCGCATAATCTTATATATGCTGCCTTCATCATAAAGCTGCTGTATTTGTGATTTACTGAAAGTCAGGGTTTTACTAGAAAAGTAATCATCTTGAACTAGCATGCTGGTTCGCATCGCAATCTCGATGTCTTTATTGTACTTGTAAGTGTAGTTAGCAACTCTAAAAGTCATGTTCTTGTCATCCAATTCAACGAGCTGAGCTACTTTTAGGTTGTTAATACGTTTTGGTTTGCCAGTAAACTTATCTGAATAGACAAAATAGGTATCAAACAACTTTGGCTCGTTTAGGTAAGTTTGCTCGTTCTCAGTTTGTTCATTCGCCCCGATTAATGCTTTTGCTAATAGGTAAGCGATGATGAATAGGCCAATAAAGTACTTTATAAACGACGCTAACTCTAAGGCGGGCAATGAATACCAAGGTGCAGGAGTAACATAGCCACAGTCATCACATTGTCTTTGATAATTAATAGAAAGTGGCATGATGGGCAAAATAGTAAAGCGCAAAACTTTACTGTGATTGCTTAAAGAATAATGTTCACTATGGCAATGTGGACACGTTTTTTGTTTTTTATAAAAAACATCAGCGGGTGCGGTATTAAATAGAAGCATCGTTTCTTCCTGAATATTGCTATCAATAAACTAGAACAAATGCAGAGAGTTAGAAAGCACCAAACTGTAAGCAAATATGAATTAAATATGCTGAACAATGTTTTCGTTTAGAGAAACAGCACATTCTCTGCTATGATCCACAGCATCTTCGAGGATGTCCCTCAATTATCAAGTTTGGAATATTACTGTGACCGCTACTGCTTTTTCATCTTTGGCTTTGCCGCAAGAGTTAACCGATAACTTATCAACTTTAGGTTATACGCAAATGACGCCTGTGCAAGCGCAAAGCTTGCCAGTGATCTTGCAAGGCAAAGATATTATTGCCCAAGCTAAAACCGGGTCGGGTAAAACGGCTGCATTTAGTCTAGGTGTGCTGGCTCAGTTAAATGTGAAACGCTTTCGTATTCAGTCTCTCATTTTATGTCCAACCCGAGAATTAGCAGAGCAGGTAGCGGAAGAAGTTCGTAAGCTAGCCCGTGGTATTCATAACATTAAAGTTTTAACCTTATGTGGCGGTGTGTCTATTGGTCCACAAATTGGCTCATTAGAGCATGGTGCGCATATCATTGTTGGCACGCCAGGTCGTGTTGATGACCATATTCGCAAAGGCACATTGCGCTTAAATGATGTTGAAACCTTGGTGTTAGATGAAGCTGATCAAATGCTAGATATGGGTTTCCAAGATACCCTTGATGCTATTGTTGAGAGTATTCCAAATCAACGCCAAACATTATTGTTTAGTGCGACTTATCCAAAATCAATTGCTGCGATAGCTGAGCGAGTGCTTAGCAATCCAGAAATGATTAAGGTTGAAGAAGAGCAAACAAAAAGCACCATAAAGCAATACTTTTATAAGCTAGATAACAACAAACAGCGCTTTAATACATTGAAGCTGTTGTTATTAAAGTTCCAGCCAGAAAGCTGTGTGGTTTTTTGTAACACCAAGGTTGAAACTCAACAGATTTGTGATGACCTTTATGCTGAAGGGTTTAGTGCGGTTGCCTTACACGGTGATTTAGATCAACGTGAACGTGAGCGCACTTTAATTCGCTTTGCTAATAAAAGTGCCTGTATTCTGGTTGCAACGGATGTTGCTGCGCGTGGCTTAGATATCAACGATATGGACATGGTAGTGAACTACCACCTCGCGCATGACCCTCAAACCCATGTACACCGTGTTGGTCGTACTGGTCGAGCAGGTAAAAAGGGTATTGCATGTTCTATTTATGGTGAAGCAGAGCAATTTAAAGTGGCACAAATTGGCGACCACTATGAGCGCGACTTTGACCCTGAACCAATTCCGCCATTTAGCTTGCTCGAAAAGCCTGCTTATAAGCCAACCATGGCGACAATTATGATTGATGCTGGCAAGAAGCAAAAAATTCGTGCCGGTGATATTTTAGGTGCATTAACTGGTAAAGAGGGAATTGCTGGTCATCAGGTAGGTAAAATTAACGTACTTGATAATGTGGCCTTTATTGCTGTTGAGCGAGCAGCTGCAAAACCTGCATTACGCAAATTGACCGAAGGTAATATTAAAAAGCGCAAGATTCGTGCGCGACGTTTGAGTCGGTAATCTGGTTAATTATGAGCAGCTAGCTTTAAGTTGCTCATATTCGAGTTGTATTCTCTTAAACTCAATTGCACAGCCTTGGCGGTCTGGGTGGTGTTTTAATGCTAGTTGTCGCCAACGCTTTTGTAACTGTTTTTCCGAAAAATCAGTAGGTAGCTGCCACGCCTGTTGTAATTGTATTAGCTGCTGCTGAGGTAATGAGTGAATGGCCTTTTTTGGGCTAAATGACGAAAAGCGCTGCCAAAAATCAGTTAACAACGTATCAATTTCATCGCTTGTTGTATCAAAGTTTTGCCAATCTAAATAATAACCCCGTAGCGGGTCATGACTTTCTAATGCGTTACTTGTTTGCTTACTAATAAGTTCAATATGTAAAGAGGCAATCTCTAGCTGTTGCTCTGGCGCAAGTTGTGCTTGCAGTTGATACAAGCCATTCATAACTAAAAAGTTGCGTTTAAACAGATCTTTTTGTGGGTCTGCGTCTAATGGTTCTATTTTTCCAGATTCACTAAGTGCTCTGGCAAGCGTATGAACCTTCCAAACAGGCTGTTCCAAAAGGAGGTAAAAAATCTCATCAATCAGTGGGTTAACCATTGTTCGCAAGCCTGACTTTGGTGTAATCTAAATGTGTGTACGCTATCACAGCTAAACAATTGAAACTACAAAGTTGCTCTGAGATAAATATTTAGCATTATAAAATTAGCATAAAAAGCCAAGTATAAGATTAGGGATATTAAATATATGCTCGCACCTACACGTTTAAGCATACTTTGTTCAGCGTTTTTTTGCTGTTTTTTCGTTATGCCCTTCAATTTGGCTGCAAATTCATTATTTGAGCAATTCACACAACAAGAACAATGGGAAGATAAGCATCAACTAGGGTTACAGTTAATTTCACAAGGTTCACTGAGTAATGAGCAAACTCTTGATGTTTATATGCAATTAGCCGATTTAGCATTAGAGAAAGACTTATTTTCTAAAGCAATTGAAAATTACCAAAAAGTTGAGTTATCTACATCATTTGATACCAATCCGGAGCGTTTCTTTCGTGCAATAAAAATGCAAGGAGTGACCTACTATTATCAAGGTTTGATGCAACAGGCGCTAATAGCGTACTTAAAAGCGATACCTTTTGCTGAAAAAATGCCTGACCCACTAGCTAAAGCCAATTTAATGAGCAATATTGGTCTCGCTTATTTTGATATGTTTAATTTGAATCAAGCTTTAAATTACTACAAACAGGCCAAAGATATTTATGAACAACATGGTAGTGAGCAAGATAAAGCTGATATTTTGCATAACATTGCCGGAATATATATTCGACTTTCAAGTTACGAAGTTGCTCTTGAAATGTACAGAGAAACATTAAATATATTCCAAAGTTTAGGTGATATGGATGGTGTCGCTCAATCCTATGGAAATATGGGGGTAGCTTATTCTGAGCTTGGGCAGTATCAACTCTCTTTGCATTATTATCAGCGTGCTTTGCGCTATTATCAAGAAACAAATAACGCCTATTTCTTGTCTTCTCGCCATGGCAACATTGCTAATGTTTATTTGCGCACGGGTGATTTAGAGCTTGCCTTAAGCCATGCCGAAAAAGCGATTGAGTTTGCAAAAAAAATTGACAACAAAGCCTTAGAGTTGGCCGGCGTGTTGTCACAAGCAAAAATTGAATTGTTACAGAATAAATTAACAAAAGCTGAATCCACTTTAACTACTTCAGTACAGATGGCAAAGGAGTACAAAGACGATTTACGTGTTCAAGATGGTATGGGGATGATGGCTTTAATTAAAGCAGGTCAAGGTGATTTTGCTACAGCCGTTGCGAATTTTGATAAGTTTGTTCGTTCATTTAACTCTGTTCAAAATGCCAAATTATTAAAGTCGATGGGAGAGTTACAAAGCCAGATACAAGCAACTCAGCTCAATCAAGAAATAATCGAACTAAAGCAACGTCAACAAGTACAAGATCTCGAAATGTCCAAACAACGACAGTTGGGCATTATGCTATTCATCTTATTCGTTATGCTGGTGGTAACAGGTATTACTGTATACCGTCGTAGTATTGAAAAAGGCGCTAAAGAGCAGCTTTCTTTAATGGTGGCAAAACGAACAAAAGAACTTGAAGAAACAGCAGAAAAATTGCGCAGAGCTAACGAAATAAAGAGTCAATTTTTAGCAAATATTAGTCACGAAATTCGTACGCCGCTAACTGCAATTTTAGGGCAAACAGATAATTTAATTAATGGTTATTATAAACCAGAGCACTTAAATGATGAACTTGCTGTTATCCAAAAACAAAGTGATCATTTAAAAGAGCTAATAAATGACGTGCTAGATATCAGTAAAATTGAAGCTAACAAGCTAGAGCTTAGCCTAAAAGAGGGGGATTTAGTTCGGTTGCTTACAGATGTCCATTCTATGCTTAGTGGTCAGGCTAAAGATAAAGGGTTGAACTTTGCATTTCATAATGAACTTGGTGAGCAATATTATAGCTTGCTCGATTTTACCCGCATTAAACAAATCCTTATTAACCTGTGTGCAAATGCAATTAAGTTTACAAACCAAGGCGAAGTCGAGTTAAAGGTTTCGCGTGTTGAGCAAGGTGTGTGGTTTTATGTTACCGACACTGGTATTGGCATGAATGCCGAGCAACTGAAGCAAATATTTGACTGCTTTAGCCAAGGTGACAATAGTATTAGTCGCCGTTTCGGTGGTACTGGACTTGGATTAAGTTTATCGCAACAGCTTGCAATGATGATGGGTGGTTATATTAGTGTTGAAAGTGAGCTGAACCAAGGTAGCGTGTTCTCATTTTACTTACCTTGTAAAGAGTATATACCAAGCTCTGACATCATTGAGCCTGCAAAACTCGAACAACATGCTGCCAATGGCTTATCTGGCAAAGTGCTGCTAGCTGAAGATCATCCAGATAACCGCCGTTTAATTTCTCGCTATTTAGAATCTATGGGACTTGAAGTGATTGCTGTAGAAAATGGTGAGCAAGCCGTTGAGCAGTGTTTAAAGGAGTTTCCCGATGTTGTGTTGCTTGATATTCAGATGCCAGTGCTTGATGGTTTAAGTGCGCTTAAACTATTACATGAATGTGGGTTTACACAGCCCGTATATGCGTTAACGGCTAATGCTATTAGTCACGAAATCGACGGTTATCTTCAAGCGGGATTTACAGGTTATCTTGCTAAGCCAATTGATAAAAAGGTGTTTTACACGCAACTTGCTAAGCATTGTAAGAAGGACGCCGTTACAATTAAGTCTCAGCATGATATGAGCGACTTAGTCGCAAGTTTTATTGCAAGTTTCGAGCACGAAAGCGCCTTAATACAACAACACTTTGCTGCTGATAAATACTTCGATTTGCAGCAGGATGCGCACCGCATTGGTGGTGCTGCAAAAATGTTTGCGTTAGAAGAGGTGGCAGTGAGTGCAATGGCGCTTGAGTCTGCACTAAAACAGCAAAAATTATCAGACTTAACTAGCCTAGTTGCTCAGTTGCTTGAGCAGCTACATTGTGCTGCTGTAAGTCAAAATAACTCAATCTCTCCATCTTGATGATTTTTAGAAGAGTCGCTAGTTTGGATACGATCGCGATTTATACGCTGATTAGTATCGATATCTGGGTGAGCAATATGAAACAAAGACAGTTTGTCATCTATAGCGTGAGCTAAGCTAACTAAATCCTTACTGGACACAGCTTGAATTTGCGAACTTGAAAGTGCGTCTGAGTTTAATTCTACCATTGCATCAATACTAGCCTGGGCTTCGTCAGACATAGTACTTTGTATTGCGACTTGCTCATGAACGCCCTCTGAGTAGTTGCTGATAGCTAACATAGCCTGCTCTATTTTATTTGTTTCTTTTGTCGTTGCATCAGATAACTGTACTGTATTTTCAGCTTCCTTGAGAGCTGTTTGCATCAGTTGATTTGCAAGTTTGGTGCTGTGTTGAATTTTAGCTACCATTTCACGCACTTCTTGGGTCGATTTACTCGTTCGTGCAGCTAAGTTTCTTACTTCATCTGCGACAACTGCAAAGCCTCGACCTTGCTCACCAGCGCGGGCTGCTTCAATTGCCGCGTTTAATGCCAAGAGGTTGGTTTGATCTGCGATGCCATTTATTACATCAATAATTGAGCCTATGGCATCACTGTCTTGTTTAAGTAATAAAATTTGTTCGCTTGTGAGATTTATATTATCAGCAAGTTTAATAAGGCTTGCTTGGCTTTTATCTGAATCAGAACGAGTTTGTTGAACTGATTCTGTCGCAGCCAAAACAGATTGAAAGATTTCTTTCAAGCTATGATCAAGCTTTCTTGATACTTCAATCGTTCGATTTATTGTATTGGCTAAATCAATTCCATGTGCATTTTGTATTGTGGCTTTCTGAGTCATTGAGGCATAGGTGTCTCGCAGAGCATCTGCCATAGGAAGAAGCCGCGCAGATGAAGCTGAAACTTCACTAAGTAAATGCTCGACCATGGTTAGACTTGCATTTAATGCGTGACAGACCTCAGGTAATTGGCTGTCACTTTCATTAAACCGAAAAGTGAAGTCGATGCCATCTTTCGTTGTTATACAAGATACAAAATATTTAAGGTAGTCCTTTTGTTTGTCATTATCTTTATGTAGATAAATGATTAATAGCGACCAAGGAATGACTGAAACTAAGCCAAAAATGACTATTTCTTTCATAGATGAGTTGAAAATGATAAAGCTGGTAATACTGCCAATTAAGCTAACTACAAATAGAATAATTGCAATTTTTAAATGCGACATAGAGGATCCTTACCTTTATATCTAATCATTTATAGAACAATTATTCTTCAAATACCAATAAACTTATTCTGTAAAAGTATAACTTTTAAAGTGTTATGTCCTTAGTTTTACGCAAAAAAAATGCCTGTATTAAACAGGCATTTTTTAAAAACTTAGTAATCGTTACTGTCGTTTCATTGAGTCAAA
The DNA here is from genome assembly GCF_005887195.1 of Pseudoalteromonas sp. S1650. NCBI lineage: Bacteria > Pseudomonadati > Pseudomonadota > Gammaproteobacteria > Alteromonadales > Pseudoalteromonadaceae > Pseudoalteromonas > Pseudoalteromonas sp. S1650. The sequence continues at coordinate 47,548 of NZ_PNDF01000029.1, forward strand.
GAATTCATCATTGGTTTTGCTCATCGAAAGCTTATCAATTAAGAATTCCATTGCGTCAATTTCTGACATCTCATGAACGATCTTACGTAAGATCCACATCTTCTGTAGTTCATCAGGTTTAGTAAGTAACTCTTCGCGACGCGTACCTGAGCGGTTAAAGTCAATCGCTGGGAATACACGCTTTTCGGCAATCTTACGATTTAAGTGTAATTCCATGTTACCTGTACCTTTGAACTCTTCGTAGATAACTTCGTCCATCTTCGAACCAGTATCGATAAGAGCCGTTGCGATAATTGTTAAGCTACCGCCTTCTTCTACGTTACGAGCTGCACCAAAGAAACGCTTTGGTTTGTGTAATGCGTTTGCATCAACACCACCGGTTAATACCTTACCTGATGATGGGATCACCGTATTGTAGGCACGAGCAAGACGTGTGATTGAATCAAGTAAGATAACCACGTCTTTTTTATGCTCAACAAGGCGTTTTGCTTTTTCAATTACCATCTCGGCAACTTGAACGTGACGACTCGCTGGTTCATCGAACGTTGAGGCAACTACTTCACCTTTTACAAGGCGCTGCATCTCTGTAACTTCCTCTGGACGTTCGTCGATAAGAAGAACCATCAGTTCACAATCAGGCTGGTTGTAGCTGATCGATTGCGCAATGTTTTGCAGTAGCATGGTTTTACCCGCTTTCGGCGGAGCAACGATAAGCGCACGTTGACCTTTACCAATTGGAGAGGCTAAATCAAGTACACGTGCTGTGATGTCTTCAGTGCTACCGTTACCACGCTCCATACGTAAACGTTCGTTTGCGTGTAGTGGGGTAAGGTTTTCAAATAGGATTTTTGTGCGAGAGTTTTCAGGTTTGTCGAAGTTTACTTCATTTACTTTTAATAGTGCGAAGTAACGTTCGCCGTCTTTAGGTGGACGAATAAGGCCTGAAATTGAGTCACCAGTACGCATGCTGAATCGACGGATTTGACTCGGTGATACATAAATATCATCTGGGCCGGCTAAGTAAGATGCTTCTGATGATCTTAAGAAACCAAAACCATCTTGTAAGATCTCTAGTACACCGCCGCCATAGATGTTTTCACCGCTTTTAGCGTGCGCTTTAAGGATGGCGAAAATGATGTCTTGTTTTCTTAAACGGGCTACGTTTTCGAGCCCCATGGACTCAGCTAAGTTTACAAGCTCTTTTATAGACTTGTCTTTTAATTCGCGTAAATGCATATTGGTGGGTTCTTTATTACAATTGTCATACTCAAAATCATCGTTTGATACATGAGTGAGGTTTGTTGGTATAACTAAGGATTAGTTGGCTTTATAAACTAGCAGGTCACTAGCAAGGCGTCCAGTCTTTAAACAAAATAAAGCTAAAAAAAGGGCAAAAAGCCCTTTTTTATATTTTCATTAGATGTTGTTTTCTAAAAACTCTACTAATTGAGTCTTAGAAAGAGCACCAACTTTAGTTGCTGCAACTTGGCCATCTTTGAAAAGAAGTAATGTAGGGATACCACGGATACCGAACTTTGGTGGTGTGCCTGCATTCTGGTCGATGTTAAGTTTACCAACGGTAACTCGGCCATCAAACTCGCCAGCTACTTCGTCAAGAATAGGGGCGATCATTTTACAAGGTCCGCACCATTCAGCCCAAAAATCAACAAGTACAGGTTTGTCTGATTGTAGTACGTCAGCTTCAAAGCTATCGTCAGTTAATTGAATAATTTTCTCGCTCATTGCGATCTCCGATTAGTTAGGCGAAATATTTAATGCGTATTTAAACACTCTTGTTTCTTATTGCAAGTTTAAACGTTATGCTTAAACGCTATGACTAAGACACATTTGACCGATAAAAAGTTTTCAGACTTTGCTATCGCACCGGAAGTGGTTGCCGGTTTAACCGAAAATGGGTTTGAATATTGCACACCCATTCAAGCAAAATGCCTACCTTTTATTTGTGAAGGCCGCGATATTGCGGGCCAAGCGCAAACAGGTACGGGCAAAACGTTGGCGTTTTTAACCGCCACGTGCCATCGGTTATTACAATCTAGCAAAGCATCTAGTAAACATCCAAGAGCCCTGATCATGGCCCCAACAAGGGAGCTGGCGATTCAGATACACAAAGATGCAAAAATTTTAGCGCCACACTGTAATCTTAACTTAGGATTAGTATATGGTGGCGAAGATTACGAAAAACAACGTGCACAACTAGAAAAAGGCGTTGATATTTTAATTGGGACTACTGGACGCCTTATCGATTTATACAAGCAGGGCTGTTATACCCTCAATGAAATCGAGGTTGTAGTGCTTGATGAAGCAGATCGTATGTTCGATTTAGGCTTTATAAAAGATATTCGTTATATGTTTAGACGTATGCCAGAAACGTCTGAGCGATTAAACCTATTATTCTCTGCAACCTTGTCATATCGTGTGCAGGAATTAGCGTTTGAACATATGACTAACCCTGAGCATGTACAAGTTGAACCTGATGTAAAAACAGGTAAGCGTATTCAAGAAGAGCTATTCCATCCATCGCAAGATGACAAAATTAAGTTACTGTTAACTTTAATTGAAGAAGAATGGCCAGATAAAGCGATTGTGTTTGCAAATACGAAACACAGTTGTGAGAATGTTTATGCATGGATGAAAGCCGATGGTCACCGAGTTGGATTATTAACCGGTGATGTAAACCAGAAAAAGCGTCAATCAATTTTGGCTCAATTTACCAAAGGCGATTTAGACTTTTTAGTAGCAACAGACGTTGCAGCTCGTGGTTTGCACATCCCAGAAGTAAGTCATGTATTTAATTTTGATTTGCCAGATGATTGTGAAGACTATGTACACCGTATTGGTCGTACCGGACGTGCAGGTGCATCAGGACACGCTATTAGCTTTGCCTGTGAACAGTACGCCTATAATCTCCACGAAATTGAGCAATACATAGAACACAGCATTCCATTATCACATTATGATAAAAGTGCATTGCTTGATGATTTAACTAAGCCTACTATTCAGAAAAAGCGGAACTATTCTACAGGCCCACGTAATCGTAATAACAACGGACGTCGACCAAATAATAGTTACCAGAAATCGCGGTCGTGATAAACGGCCGTTATTGAAGACTTAGTAGTAACTAGAGGTTTTTGAACGGTGGGGCAACTTCAACCGCAAAAAAATGTGTATGCAGTAATCGACTTAGGATCAAATAGCTTTCATATGCTGATCGCTAAATCGATTGCTGGCGGTCTGCAAACGATCGGTCGAGTAAAACGTAAAGTAAGGCTTGCTGCAGGGCTTGATGAAAACAACGTCCTTAGCACTGAAGCCATGCAACGAGGTTGGGAATGCCTAGCCTTGTTTGCTGAACGTCTACAAGACATACCAAAGAAAAACATCACAATTGTTGCGACCGCAACATTACGTCTTGCTACTAATGCTGATGTATTCAAGCATAAAGCTGAACAGATCCTTGGTCATAAAATCAATGTTATCAGCGGTGAACTAGAAGCTAAGACAATCTATAAAGGCGTGGCGCACACCTCTGCTTGTAGCGGTAAACAACTGGTTATCGATATTGGCGGAGCCAGTACCGAAGTTGTTATCGGTCAGGGTTTTGATGCACTGCATTATAAAAGTCTACACATGGGCTGTGTTACCTTCCTAGAACGCTACTTCAAAGATCAAAAGCTCAGTAACGAAAACTTTGCTGCTGCAATTAAAGCTGCAAGTGAAGTGGTTGCAGAAATTGTCGATGAATACCAAGCAACCGGATGGCAAATTGCGAGCGGTGCGTCAGGCACAGTGCAAGCGATCCAAGAAATCATGGTTGCACAAAACCAAGATGAGCTTTTAACGCTTGATAAACTTCTCGCTATTAAAGAGCAATCAGTGCAATTTGAAACGATTGCTGATCTTGAGCTTGCTGGCTTGAGTGAAGAGCGCCGCCTAGTGTTTGTTTCTGGCCTCGCTATATTAATCGCCTTGTTTCAATCGCTAGATATAAAACAAATGGGTCTTGCGCGCGGTGCATTGCGTGAAGGTGTTTTATATAGCATGGTGCCAGAGCTTCATAACCACGACATCCGCAAACGTACAGTTGATGGTTTAATGAATCGCTATCATGTAGATCAAAAACAGGCTTGTCGTGTTGCGCAACTTGCGGAGCAGTTGGCTAAAAGCGTGATGGGGCAATGGCAATCGATCGATGAAAATGCAATTGCATTGCTAAGGACAGTAGCAAAATTGCACGAGATAGGCTTACTCATAGAGTATAAGCTTTATCATAAGCACACGGCTTACATTATAGAAAACACAGATATGCCAGGATTCTCGCAATCTGAGCATAAACTGATTACTGCTGTTGCTAGTGAGCATCGCGCTGATCTTGTTAAAAACAGTTTTGCTCACTTGGGCTGTCATCAAGTACTCGCAGAATGCTTAACAAGAGTTGTGCGGATCGCTGTGATCTTATCAATGCGTCGCCAAGATGATGTACTACCAGCGATTGATCTCAGTGTTAATGAAAACACCCTTACACTGACATTTGATGGTGATTGGTTAAAATATCACCCATTAATGGCCAGTGAGCTGCAACTAGAGTCCAAGCTACAAGCAAAAGTAGGTTGGAAGCTCATAGTAAAATAACGTTAAAAGGCCCTTCGGGGCCTTTTTTAGTGCTATTTTTACCCGTTTCGTTCGTATTTTGCGCGAACAGTCATTTTTTTCATAAAAACTTCAAAAAACAGTTGATCTCAATTCGGATCTCCCTATAATGCGCATCCACCGACACGGCGGACTGCTTACAAAAAAGCAAAACGACGAGTTGGTTGAGTCAAGTAAGACTGAGTTTTGAAAAAATAAACTTTTCTCAAAATTAAGTGTTGACAAAAATAACGGCTTGCGTAGAATGCACAGCCCTTGAGACGAAAAAGTATCTCAAACGTTCTTTAACAATATAAAGCAATCATCTGTGTGGGCACTCGTACAGATTGAGTTCTAACAGCGAAGCTTAGTTTACTAAGTAGAGCAAACAAATTTAGAGTCTCAATTTCTTATGAGTGACTATATAGTCAATTTATACAGAATTCATTGAGCACGAAACTTCGGTTTCAAAAAACTTTTAATTGAAGAGTTTGAACATCGCTCACATTGAACT
>NZ_PNDF01000286.1:0-265 GCF_005887195.1 Pseudoalteromonas sp. S1650
AACATTTGTTGGATCGCAGACGTGTAATTTATTAACGGATGTAGTACACACTATGGCAGAAGAAAATGTTCAAAAACTAGCCGGAGATATTGGTACCACAGTTGATAAATTACTACAGCAGCTAGAACAAGCCGGTATTTCTAAAATAGCAGGTGATATGGTACCTGAGTCTGAAAAGTCGACGTTATTAGATCACTTGCGAAAGCAGAACGGCGGCCCGGGCTCAGGCGGCCCGGCTAGCATGCCTGTGCAACGTAAAAGCAAA
>NZ_PNDF01000287.1:0-207 GCF_005887195.1 Pseudoalteromonas sp. S1650
ACTTATTGCATACCGATCTGTAATCGCTGTTGCGCTCAGTTCAGAGGTATTGATCAGCGGTACATTGTCTCAATCAATTTATGCGTAGTGATTTGCACGAGGCTGTAGGGCAGCAGCACTTATTGCACGTAACAGCATTCCATTTATTGACCATAAGTTATTAGCTGAGGTGTATGAATCGGGGGAGCTGGCAGGCTATAAAAAAAT
>NZ_PNDF01000288.1:0-242 GCF_005887195.1 Pseudoalteromonas sp. S1650
TTAAACATAGCAGAAGGCGATAAATGAAAATCTAAATGGCTAGGGAATGACTGTTGGGTTTCAAGCGAGTTATTAAAAATGAGCTCGACAATTTCATGCTCACGTTCAACTTGATTTTGATCGTACTCAAGTTGTAAATTCTGCTCTCTTGCTTTTTGACTTAGATTGCGAATGCGGCTGTGTGATTTAATTTTCGCAATTAAGATTACCTCTTGGAATGTCTTTTGTAAAAAGTCATCGCA
>NZ_PNDF01000289.1:0-267 GCF_005887195.1 Pseudoalteromonas sp. S1650
GCTTTTGGATTAATGTCCGATATTTGAGAAAGGTATGTAAGGAGATACTCATATTTTGACTGTAAAGGGGGTGTACAGAAAAGAGAGCTGGCAGCTATCAGATTGAAATTCAAAAGTTAGAAAATAGCAGCAGGTGTATCCCGCGTTATGGTTTATATATGGCGCGGCATAAAGCCTCACCTAAACTATTTCTCGCAACCCGCCACAACTGCCTATGTTTATCAAACCAACATTGAATATAGGCGTCTTTGGTCATCAGTTTTGATG
>NZ_PNDF01000290.1:0-271 GCF_005887195.1 Pseudoalteromonas sp. S1650
GCAGCGTAGGGTCAAGCGTTTTGCGGTGCGCTGTCAAATGTAAGACAAAATCACCCAGAGCTTGGTGCAGCTTCTTTTGCTGGTGATACCGCAATAGATGATATCATCAGCAGTATCAATAGATACGAAGCATTTGGCAAAGCAGATGGTAATTCAAATCAGATAGCCAGTTAATTTGTCAATGTCGCAGCGCGCGAATATTTACGTCGGCTTTTTAATGATGGCTGGCTAAAACTACAGGATCAGCGTTTCTTATTTAACGGCGCATATG
>NZ_PNDF01000291.1:0-385 GCF_005887195.1 Pseudoalteromonas sp. S1650
AGCACATGACACCGACACCGGTTAGACCTATTGCAAGCTAATGACTACGCAAGAATTCTTTTTAATGTTACTCATCATACTTATCACTACAACGTCTTTACTCGAGTTTTTGCACCTACCGAGCCTGATGACCCCATTTATGTAACGTTTACTGTTAAGCCGTTTGCTGAACAAATGAACAAAGTGGCTGGCTGGGCGGAAGGCCCTAAACAAGACATGCAAAAATTCGCACCAGATAGCAGAGAGTTTAAAAAAGCAGATATTAGGTATCGCCAAGCGCGTTTTACTTTTGGACAGATGATTGCAAGGCAGATCCCGTTGACTAGAGCGGGTTACTTACCCCATTTTTCAGAAAGCAGGCAACAGCGTGTGTGTGCAAAGTTTA
>NZ_PNDF01000292.1:0-379 GCF_005887195.1 Pseudoalteromonas sp. S1650
ACATATCAATCACATTGGGTTGCATTTCCTTAGAATTCGAAAAAAGCACTAAAAATAACTACTGATAACATGTTCTTCATATTTAACTCCATTCTTACTTTTTAAATCTGCTATAAATACTCATATATTTCCATGACAGTCGTATATTATTTAAATTTACAAAAAAATTAAAAAAGCCCTGCTTGTGCAGGGCTAAAACAACGTTAGGATTTATTATTGTATCCTTCCTTGGTCAGAGTATTAGAACTGGTATTTGTACTCAATTGAGAACTCAGTGCCTTTCTCTTTAGAGCGAGTTAAACTGGCAGCTGACTCTATGTCAGATTGTGGGCCCAAGATATTAGTCACTTTGAACTTCAAGCTGTAGTGGAAATCAGGG
>NZ_PNDF01000293.1:0-374 GCF_005887195.1 Pseudoalteromonas sp. S1650
AAAAGACTTTTAAAATGCGAGTGAATTTCTAATAAATCATATTGTTAAAGCTAAAAACGATATAAAAAAATTACTAATAAAATTAGAAGGTGAAAAAAGTAATTAAAAAATATACCTAGCAACTAGTACAGGCTATTAAACTCTAATTTATAACTTTAGGCATTGCTTTCGCTTTCCAGCAGCAATAATACAGAAGTGATGCCTTCCCTCCCTTTTTATTATTCCAATTAGCACCATAAATAGATCCTTTCTGTTGGGTCGAAAGTTCATAAGAATTTTTCACTAATAAGATCAGTTGCTTAAAGATGAATATGAATTATGTGTATATTTAATATTGTATACAATATGTAATAAGTGTATAATTTTTGTCGTCT
>NZ_PNDF01000294.1:0-430 GCF_005887195.1 Pseudoalteromonas sp. S1650
CCCCCACCCCCGGCCCCCCTCCCCCCCCCCCACCCCCCCACCCCCGCCCCATCTTCTCTGTACTACCGATGCTCGCACCCGATAGCGCAGACTCGGTCTGGAGACCTGGGGCGCGGGCTTCCCCTTGAACCGGCACGCTGTTACCAGCGAGGGATTTTAAATCCCTTGTGTCTACCAATTCCACCACCCGGGCATCGGGTTGCTCATAGAGCGCGTGGAGTGTTGAATGGAGGCGGAACCCGGAGTCGAACCGAGGTAGACGGATTTGCAATCCGCTGCATGACCACTCTGCCATTCCGCCAAATTAGATAATTGGAGCGGCACACGAGGCTCGAACTCGTGACCTCAACCTTGGCAAGGTTGCGCTCTACCAACTGAGCTAGTGCCGCTTTCTTTATCTTGGGGGCTATGCCCTCTCAACACGGACGCG
>NZ_PNDF01000295.1:0-471 GCF_005887195.1 Pseudoalteromonas sp. S1650
TAGTTGGGATAAAGGCATCGGCGCAAGCGTTTCGTTTTATATATTTGCTATGTTTTTTGAACGTTCTCGTATACCGACGCCTATGTTTGACGGCCGTTTTGTCGCAAAGTACACAAGAACATTAGATAAAATTATTGGTGCAATCCATTTGGTTTCTATTATCGGAGCTGTACTCAGCCTATGTATAATAACTTTTTTAAAGCATAGCTAGATCTACGCGTTTATTTACTAAAATATAAGTAACCGGGTGAAGTATATTAAAAAATTTTTATACTCAACTCAATTCTATACTGCACCATTTTCTTCTTTTTCCTAATGATGATAATGACTATATTCTCGAGAATATCAGTAAGGAATATTAATAATAAAATGCCAGAAAATGGGGCTACCCACCTAGTTGGTATAAAGGGCTTGGAACAAGAACTCCTTTTTATGCACTTGCTATTTTTTTACAATAGCTCGTCAGCCTAC